>JAGQWH010000085.1 GCA_020437545.1 Ignavibacteriota bacterium | reverse complement strand
TTAATTAGGGAATTTTCTTTTTTATAAAGATTAAGATTATTTCTCAAATTATTTAATTTAATTTTCATATATTAAATATATTTGTAAACTTACATAGAAACTTCGTAATGACAACATTTCTCAAAGAATGGATTTTATAAGACTCATCAGAGAAAAATTAATTTCCGTTTTAGACAGTAAAAGTTTTAAGAAAAATTTTCTTAATGCACTTCCATTCTGGATTGGCGCTATAATCACAGGTCTTTTATCTGTTTTCTATGCAAAATTATTCTCATGGGCTGAAGACGGTACAACATACATTTATGAAAGGGAGAAATGGCTGTTTTTTATTATTACACCGCTTACATTTATACTTGCGTGGTGGGTTGTAAAAAAATATTCACCATATTCAAAAGGAAGCGGAATACCGCAGGTAGTAGCAGCAATAGAATTATCAAATACCAAGGAAAAATCCAAGGTGGATAAATTACTTGGTGTAAAGGTCATATTTGTGAAAATGGCTTCCAGCCTGATAATGATATTCGGTGGCGGAGCTATCGGTAGGGAAGGACCAACAATTCAGATATCAGCTTCTATATTTAAAAAAATAAATGATATTCTGCCTGAGTGGTATCCTAAGATATCCACAAGGACAATGCTGGTTACAGGTGCTGCTGCCGGACTTGCTTCTGCTTTTAATACTCCTCTCGGTGGAATTGTATTTGCCATCGAAGAGCTGACAAGGACACATTTCAGCTTTTTTAAATCCGCTCTTCTGACAGGTGTGATCATTGCCGGTCTTACAGCATTAAATCTTTTAGGACCGTACCTGTATCTTGGTTATCCTCTTATAAATGATACTTCATTATGGATGGTGTTGATCGTAATTCCAATCTCTGTAGTTACAGGACTTGCCGGAAGCGGGATGGGTAAAGCGATACTTTATATTTCGGAAAAAAAGAAGGATCTAAAGAACAATAAACAAAAATTATTTTATACTTTAATATGCGGTCTGATTTTAGCTTCAATGGCTGTCATTATTGATGCAAGAGCCTTTGGATCAGGTAAAGAAATAATGGTCGCAACATTATTTACGGATCAGAAATATCTGGAATGGTATATTCCTCTGTTAAGAATAATTGGACCTGTTATTTCATTTACTTCCGGGGCAGCAGGTGGTATTTTTGCTCCTTCTTTGAGTGCAGGTGCAAGCATAGGAGCTCTGATATCAGGCTGGATGGAGTTGTCCGGAACAGATACAAACCTGGTGATTCTTTGCGGCATGGTTGGATTTTTAACAGGGATTACAAAAAGTCCTTTTACTTCATCAATACTTGTTATAGAAATGACAAATAATCACAATATCATATTCAATTTAATGCTTACAGCGGTTATTGCCAATCTTGTGTCAAATTTTGTCAGCAGAAATTCTTTCTATGACCAGTTAAAAGATCAGTATCTGGAAGATCTGCATAAAAGTGATTTACCTGTTAAAAAGAAAATAAAAGTTCCTTTGTAATGATTTATTAGCAAAGAGTTTTTATAAAGATTTTAATTTTTTAAAATAAATCCGGATATGTTATTTTGTAAATTTTATTTTTAATCCGTATTTTAATTACTGATATTAAATTAAATTTTAAGAATTATTTTGTGAGACTGATTTGAAATCAGATGATATTTATATTCAAAGTTTTAAATACTATAAAATTAAACCATAATAAAAATATATGAAAATACAGGACGAAAACATTGAACTAACATTATTAACTATTGATGACTATGAGGAATTGAAAAAAGTGATGATAGAATCTTATAAAACCATGCCACATGCAATTTGGACGAAAGATCACATTACAAACCTTCTTAAAAAATTTCCTGAAGGACAGGCAGTAGTAAAAGTGAAGGGAGACATAGCAGGATGCGCATTATCTATAATAGTAGACTATGATAATTTCAATGAGCAGCATAATTATAAGGATATTACGGGTAATTATACTTTCGAAACGCATTCTGAAAACGGAGATATACTGTATGGAATAGATGTATTTGTAAAGCCTGAATACAGAGGTCTCAGACTGGGAAGAAGACTTTATGAATACAGAAAAAATCTTTGTGAAGAGCTGAATTTGAAAGGAATAGTATTCGGAGGCAGGATTCCGCAGTATCATAAATATTCTGAATCTATTACTCCTAAAGAGTATATAGAAAAAGTTAAATCCCGTGAAATTCATGACCCTGTTCTGAATTTTCAGTTGTCCAATGATTTTCATCCTGTCAGGGTTCTTAAAGGTTATCTCGAAGGGGACAAAGCTTCAAACGAATATGCTGTTCTTTTAAGATGGGAAAATATTTATTATGAAAATGTAAATAAGAAAATATTGCTGCCTAATAAAAGAGTTGTGAGAATAGGTCTTGTACAGTGGCAGATGCGTCCTTATCATGTAATAGAAGAGCTTATGCAGCAGGCAGAATATTTTGTTGATGCTCTTAGCGGATATAAAAGTGATTTTTGTCTTTTCCCGGAATTCTTTAATGCTCCTCTTATGGCAAAATATAATCATCTTGGAGAAGCCGAAGCCATAAGAATGCTTGCTACATATACTGAAAAGATCATACAGGAGTTTTCTAAATTATCGATTTCCTATAATATAAATATTATTGCGGGAAGTATGCCTGAGCTTGTAAATGACGAATTGTATAATGCAGGTTATTTATGCAAACGGGACGGTTCTGTTGAAAGATTTGAAAAGCTTCATGTAACTCCTGATGAAGGCAGGGTATGGGGACTTAAAGGCGGTAAAAGCATTAAGACATTCAATACTGATTGCGGCAAGATCGGGATACTTATATGTTACGATGTTGAATTTCCTGAACTCAGCAGATTACTTGCAGACGAAGGAATGGAAATTTTATTCGTGCCGTTTCTTACCGATACTCAGAATGCCTATTCAAGAGTAAGGGTATGCGCTCAGGCAAGAGCAGTTGAAAATGAATGTTTCGTTGCAATAGCAGGCAGTGTCGGAAATCTGCCTAAAGTGCATAACATGGATATTCAGTATGCTCAGTCCATGGTTTTTACACCATGTGATTTCCCTTTCCCTGTCAATGGAATAAAAACCGAAGCTACTCCCAATACTGAAATGATTCTTATTGCAGATGTTGATCTTGACTTACTGAGAGAGCTTCATAATTTCGGAAGTGTAAAGAATCTGAAAGACAGGAGAAAAGATATTTATGATATAAAAAGGAATCTTAATAATTAACTGAAAATTTTATAAGTTCAGACCGTAAGACTATTTTAAAAAACATTTAAAATTGAAAACCAAACTGATAAAGTAAAAAATTTATGACACAGATAAATGCTTATTTAACTTTTGATGGCAATTGCCGGGAAGCTATGACATTTTATCATCGCTGTTTAGGCGGTTATCTTGAAATAATACCCTTTGAAGGAAGTCCTATGGCAAAGACCATGCCTGAGGAAATGCTTCATCAGGTAATGCATGCAAATATCAGAAAAGAGCAGCTTGTACTTATGGCCAGTGACGGAGGAGGAATGAAGGGACAGTTAGTTAAGGGAAATACTATTAATCTTTCATTGAACTGCAGCAGTGATGAAGAGATTGAGGAGTACTTCAATAAACTCTCTGAAGGAGGAAAGATTACTATGCCATTGGCTGAACAATTCTGGGGTGCTAAATTCGGAATGCTCACAGATAAATTCGGAATTGACTGGATGCTGAATTACGATCATAAATAGTGACCGTATTATGGTTTCGGAACAATGTTATTTTGATATTGAAATCTTATCATTAAAATTAATTAAAAAATTTATTTTTCTTATTTCTGATTTTAAATTTAAATCATGCCATACAACGAAAAGATAGCTGACAGAGTCAGAGAGATTTTTTCTTTATCTCATCATGATAAGAATGTAGAGGAGAAAAAAATGTTTGGGGGATTGTGTTTTATGGTAAATCAGAAGATGTGTGTGGGTGTTGAAAAAGACAGACTGATGGTTCGGCTGGATCCTGAAAAATACGATGAAGTGCTTTTCAAAAAAGGCTGCTCTCCTATGGATTTTACAGGCAGACCAATGAAAGGGTTTGTATATGTTGATTCCGATGGAATTAGATCAAAAAAGCAACTGCAGTACTGGCTGGATCTCGCACTCGAATATAATAAGATCGCAAAGTCCTCAAGGAAAAGAAAAAGTTATAAATAATATCTTTTGAATTAAAATCTAATCAAAGATCAAAGATCAAACATCAAAAGTCAAAAATCAAACATCAAACATCAAAGATCCTAAATCTCAACAACGATCTTTCCAAACTGTTCACTTTTATTCATCCTATCAAAAGCATCTGTAATTTTATCGAGTTCAAATATCTTATCAACAACAGGTGATATTTTTTTCTTTTCAATGTATTTTACCATTTCATTGAAATCCTCAGGCGAACCCATTGTAGATCCTGAAATTCTTAATTGCTTCCAGAATAGACGTGCCATAGGAAAATTTTTAACATTTCCCAGAGTTGCGCCATAAGAAACTATCCTTCCTCCGTAATTTATAAATTCCATACATTTACTTATTGTATCACCGCCTGAACCATCAATTACAACATTGATCTTATTTTCTGATAACTCAACCAGTTCTTTTTCCCAATTTTCAGAATTATAATTTACACCACCTTCAGCTCCGAGTGATATTGCTGTTTTAATTTTTTCATCGCTGCCGGATGTTACAAAAACCCTGGCACCAATACTGACAGCAAATAATAAAACAAATGTTGATACACCGCTTCCTATACCCGGAATTAATAAACAATCAGTTTCTTTTAATTCAGCTTTATTAAATACTGAGCGGAATGCCGTAATACCTGTCAGAGGAATCGCAGCTGCCGAAGATAAAGTTAAATGTTCAGGTTTTTTATAAACATAATTTTTGTTTACAGCAATGTATTCGGAAAGAGTTCCGTTGTCCGGCATGCCAAGTATCCTGAATTCTCCCGATTGAAAATTTTCATTTTCTCCCCAGTTGATTCCCGGATTGACAAGTACTTCATCACCCGGTAAAAACTCAGATACATTTTTTCCAACAGAACTTACCACTCCTGCGCAATCCGATCCCGGCACTACCGGGAGTCTGATCTTTGAATAAGCTCCCTTGATTATCCAGAGATCACGGTGATTTAATGCTGCAAATTTTATGTTTATAAGTACATCATTTTCTCCGACTTCCGGTTCAGATATTTTCTGAATGCTCAGATTATTTTGAAAATCTCCGTCAAAGCCTGTATTGGTTATCAGTACAGCTTTCATAAATTATGCAGGTAAATTGAATTTTGTGTTAGTTTTAAAATGGCCGGTATGATAAACTTTTAATAAAATAAACTCAGATTTATCATAACTCCAGATCAATAGAAATAGGGCAGTGGTCACTTCCGAAAACATCCTGATGGATCTCGGCTTTTTTTACTTTTCCGGCGATATCATTACTGACCATAAAGTAATCTATTCTCCAGCCGATATTCCTGTCACGAGCTCTCGAGATCTGGTCCCAGTATGAATACTGGTTTGGTTCTTTATTGAATTTTCTGAATATATCTGTATATCCAAGATTTATGATTTTATCGATCCATTCTCTTTCTTCAGGCATGAAGCCGGATGTATTTACATTTTCTTTGGGACGGGCAAGATCTATTTCCTTGTGAGCCGTATTGTAATCGCCTACAACAATTATTCCCTTTCGGTCCCTGTAATTTTTTTCGAGATTAAAAAAAAGTTCATTATAAAAATCCAGCTTGTATCTGACCCTTTCAGGACCGCGTCCGCCGTTTGGGAAATATACATTTGCCAGAACAAATTTATCATATTCAGCAAAGATGACTCTTCCTTCAGAATCAAATTTTTTATTATTAAATCCATTGATGGTCTTTTTAGGATCAGGTTTGGTATAAATTGCAACGCTAGAGTATCCTTTCTTTTCCGCAGAAAACCAGTATGATTTAAAATCATTTATTTCCTTTATAGAGTCATCAAGTTGTTCAGGCTGAGCTTTTGTCTCCTGAAGGCAGATAATATCGCCTTTGCATTTTGCAACCCACTCCATAAATCCTTTTTTCTGAATAGCCCGGATTCCGTTTACGTTCCAGGAATAGATCTTTATAATGTCAGCTTTGGATTTCTTTGCCATGTTAGAATATTGTAATGTTATATTGAAAATAATTTCTGTTAACAGATAAAAAAATGCTATGGTTATTTACATATTTATTATTTCTGTTAACAAGAAAGTTAAATTAATTTCAACATAGAGGAATTTCAAGGTTATACTAAATGACATTTACGGATTTAAAAAATTCAACTCACTTTAATATTTAAAGGAATATTGTTATTTATTAAATTATTTAACTACTCATAGTATTTTATTTATTAGGTTAAATCTGTATTTTGAAATCTAATTTTCACTTCATTTATGATAAGGAAATCAAAAACCATTCAGGAAATCTTTAATGAAGCATCCGGGTATGATCTTGTAATCACCAATGATGCACCTCTTGCAACAGCATTAAACAAACTCGTCATTGAGCCCAGACTTGGATATCTTGCAATGACTCCCAAACAGATCGCTAAAAAATTTGCTGATATATATTCAGAAAAAATATATGATAAAACGGAAATTATTCTTTCCATTTTTAAAACTAAAAACATTCCTTTAAATTTATTACACCAGACAATAAAAAAGATCTACGAGATATGGTTGTATAATGCTAAGTTTGAATTTATATCCGTTTACCTCTCGGATGATGAAAAAATAATACTGGATCTGCTTAAAGAATACGAAACGATTGAAAGTGTTATGGAAAATTTTAATGAAGAATATTATGGGAATAAAAAAATAGCAGTGATCGGTGAAGAGCTTTTTTCACTTCTGGATCTGGAAGTTCTTATAAAAAAAGGAAAGCCAGCTGACAGAATAGAATTATTCCTGGATGAAAAATATTCACCGGAGAAGACTTATGTATTTAACTCAGATGAAACTCTTGCCCGGAGTATAGCGGATCTTATAAATGAAGAGAATGCAGATGAAACAGCCATAGTTCTTAATATTGAATCTGAATATCTTGAGATCATAAAATCACTTATCACTAAAAAGGGATTACAGATAGAAGAAAAATACTATCTGAAAGATGATCTTTCGGTCAGGACATTCATATCTTTTCTGGAATTATCACTTGATATAGATAATATAGAATTGAAAGAACTTATTCCTCTTGCCAATGAATTTGGGATAAAGATCCAGCCGGAATTCAGTAACTATAATGCAGGTATTTATATAAGGAATGTGACTAAAAGTAAGGAATTGAAATCTTTATATGACATCTGTGAGGATATAAAAAATATGAATTTCAAAGTACTTTTAGCAAAGTTAAAAGATAACTTCGATTATTCCGTAAATCCCGCGCTTATTGAAATGATGAGGTTATCTGAACTTGAGAATGTGATTATTTCTGAGAAAAGCATTGCAGATCTTAAATACATTCTGAGAGAATTCAATATAGATACAGGTTCTGAGAAAGCGGGCATTCTGTTTGTCAATGCAATGAACTCAGCTTTCATTGACAGAAAAATCATCTTTTACATAGGTCTTGATGAATCATGGATGCGAATTTATCCTGATAAGGATTATCTCAATAAAGAGGAAGAAGAAGAAAAGAGCAGAAAGAGGTTTCAGATACTTATACAGCAGGGAGAAAAAAAATACTTTTTTGTCCGTAATGTCAGGGATTATGAAGAAGTGATTCCATGTTACTATTTCTCTATTTTATCAGGAGAAAAAGCAGACAGCTTTGATGATAAATTCTTTGCTCCTGTTTATATAAATGACAAGTATGTAAATAAAAAGTATAAACCTGAAACGGAAAAAATTACAGTCAAGCCTGTCAATAAACTTAAGAATATCTCACCTACAAGTCTGAATAATTTTTACAGATGTCCAAGGCTTTACTCATTAAATAAATTATTTCCTTACGAAGTAAATCCTGCTATGAAAAGAGGTATTCTGTTTCATAATTTTGCCGAACTATATTTTAACCATCCTGAATTTGCTATTGATAGATTTGATGAGTTACTGGACGTCATGGTTGAGGAGATGTCAATTTTTGTGAAAAACATAAATACTGCATATATGAGATCAGATTTCAGATTAGGTGCTGAATCAGTAATGGGTTTTCTTGATGAAATGAAAATAAGAAAAACTCCGTCACCAACTCCGACCGGAAAAACAGAGAATATATTAATGGACAGATTCGGATTAAAGAAAATATATACCAATACAGAAAAATGGATAAAAGGAAATGAAAATTCTCTCATAAACGGAAAAATTGATCTTCAGTATGAGAATAAAATTGTTGATTATAAATCTTCAGCTTCAAAAAAGGGTACATCTGAAGTTACATATCAGTCAAACATAGAATATATTGAAAAAAATGAATATGAGAATTTTGATTTTCAGGCAATTGCTTATATATCATACCAGAGGGAGATTTCAGGTGAAGTTGAGTTTATATACAATTTTCTTTTTTCAAATTTCAGAAATCAGATCAATCCGGAAAATAAAGTAAAAGAATGTCTTACAACAATACAATATTTTGATATGAAGTTTTCAGAATATATCAGGACTGACAGATTTTATGAAGCTCTGATCTCCGATCCAAAATCGGCTAAGCTACCGGAAGTTATAGGTCGTGAAAATTATAATTATATCCTCGACAATCTTAATCTTGAAGAGCAGGAATATTTTGAAAAAGATAAACTCTACAGCAGATTCAACGAAACATCGATTACCATAATAAGTGAGCTTGAATATACCTATAAAGATTTCAAATGTCAGAAAGAAGAGACATTAATAAAAAACGTACTCACACCGGTTGCAAGGAAAATATATAGCGAGAGAACAGGAGGCGGAGATTACGGGACTGTATTCAAACATGATTGTGATGCATTCTTGAAAATGGCAAAAGAAAAACTTGCTGAAATTAATGAGTACAATAAAACCAGATTTCCATTTGAACCGGTATTCGGATCAAGAGAAGTCTGTAAGAATTGTGAATACTTAAATCTATGCACCGGAAATAAATTATGGCATTAATAACAAATATAGATCCGCAACAGGATTTAATAGAATCAACTGAAGGAATTTATCTTGTCGATGCCGGCGCGGGAACCGGAAAGACCTATTCGATAGTAAACAGATATAAAAATATCATAGATAAAAATGTAGATCCCGAAAATATTCTTCTGGTAACATTTACAGTGAATGCTGCTAACCAGATGAAGCAGAGGATCATAAAAATTTTGTCGGAAAAGATTGATGTTTTTAAACTGCTTGAAGCGCCTGTAATGACATTCCATTCATTCTGTTCTCTTATCGTTAAAAAATACGGTGTATCATCTCCGTCCTATCTGGGATTAAAAAATTATCTTCCTGCTAATTTCGATATTATAGAAAATTCAGAATTCGAATCTGAAATGTTCAGGAAATTCTACATGTCTTTCACAGACAGACACAGAAATATATACGAGAATATATTTTACATCCTCCAAAAAGAAAGCGATAATATTTTAAAGATAATAAAGAAGTTGTGCAGTCTCGGCATATACCCGGAGGATAGAAAATGGAGCAAAGATGCGCATGATTTATTAAAAGGGGACTATGAAGCATATTCAGCGCTTTTTGATGATCTGAACAAACCTGAAGCGTCTATGAAAGGCGGAGAAAAATTCAATAAACTTAAGAACAGATTCACTTCTGCTTTAAGAGACAAACTATATCCAGATCTTGATGAAGAGAAAATCTTTGATGAGAAGAGAGTGAATTCAGATATAAAAGATGAAATTTTCTTTGATGATTTGCAGGAAGAGTATATCAGTTTTTTAAAAGATATTTATATTGAATATCTGGAATTTCTTCTGGACAGAAATCAGATAAATTTTGAATTCATGGTAATGTTTGCTTACCTGACATTATTGAAAAATGAAAAAGTAAGAGAAAAGTTGCAGTTTGATTATGTAATGATAGATGAGTTTCAGGATACGGACGAGATACAATTTAAATTAATAATGCTACTGTGCAGGAATCTAAATAACAAAATAAATCTGTGTGTTGTAGGAGACTGGAAACAGGGCATTTACGGTTTCAGAAATACAAAAATTGAAAACATAACTCAATTTGGCAACAGTCTTTCATTATATAAAGATGAATTAAATCAGGATGAAACAAGAATTAAGTATGATGTTACGGATTTTAAAAAAATAACTTTTGAGAATAATTACAGAAGTTCATATAAAATACTGGAATTCAGCAGAGAAACTCTTTTTGTAAAAGGAAGTGCTCAGGAAGAAGTGGATTCAGAAATAATTGAGATTAATTTTAAAGAACCTTTGAAGGAAAAATTTAATTTCGACGAATTCGCGGAAATTGAATTTTATCAGGCAGTTGATAAATCAGATGAATATCAGCTGGTATTGAAGAAAATTTCTGAACTTCTGAATGAAAAAGAAAAGTATAAGATCCGTGTTTACAATAAAGCTACCTTTGAGATAATTGAAGAGAGACCGGTGAAGTATTCTGATATCTGTGTATTATCCCGAAATAAAAAATTCTGTCTGGAGTTGCAAAGAGAAGCAATTAAAGCTGGTATTCCGGCAAATTACGGAGGCGGGCTGGAAATTTTCTCCAGCGAACAGGGAATAATTGTTCTTGCCTGGCTGCGGCTGTTGTCTGATGAAAGAGATATTCAGGGATGGATACCCGTGTTGGAAATGGATGGTTATACTTATCCTGAAATTAAAGGACTTTTTGAAAAGATTTCAGAGAATGGGATTAGACTCATTCCGGATATTCCGGAATCCGCAGCTAAATTTCTGAAACATCTGAAATCAATCAGAAATAATCTGCTTGGAATAGTAGAAGAAATACTAGGAAAATATAATTTTAATGATGCGATTGGAAATAAGATCATAAGTATTATAAACTCATGGAATAAAAATGATCTTATATCCTTAAATGAGCTGATAAGAATTATTGACAGATCCAAAAATTCAGAACACAAGATCGGAACAGGTGAAAACACTGATGCTGTTTTAATGCAGACCATCCATGCATCAAAAGGAATGGAATATCCGGTAGTGATTCTTTCAAATGTAAATAACCATAATTTCCCTGTATTCAGACAGGACAGCGGAAGTATATATTTTCATGAGATCTCCGGTGTAAGGTCTAAGAAATTTTTTGCACATAAAAATGAATATTATTTCATGTTTGATAACTGGAAATCGGATCTGATCAGAAGCATTTGCAAAAAAAATAATTATGATGAAGACAGGAGATTACTTTATGTGGCTGCAACAAGGGCTATGCAGTATTTGTTCTTTACAGCATACTCTCCATCATCATTTATGACTTCACTTTCGGAAAGAACAGGAAAGGAAATCATTGGGAATTTTGATTATGAGATTATTAGTAATAAACCAATTCCGGATAAGACAGTTACGAAAATTAAATTACCCGGTAAAATTGCAAAAAGTAAAAAATTTTTATCACCGCATTCATTAATGGAACTGGCACCTGATGTAGAACCGGAATATGGATTACCGGAACCAGAGGATGTTGAACAGCCTTTTCAGTTCAACAAATCAAGATTTGAATTCGGCAAGATAGTTCATGAAGCAGCAAATAAAATAGCTAACGGTCTTGAAATTAATTCTGATATCGAAGAGATAAACAGAATTAAAAAATTCATAGGTTATCTGAATGCAAATGAACTAAAGCCGGAAATTGATTTTCTTTATCCTGAAGGAGATAAAGTTATACGCGGTACAATAGATCTTCTGGCATTTTATGATGACAGAATTGAGATCATAGATTATAAAACAGACAGAAGCAGAAAGTATGAAGATAAATACAGGATTCAACTTGGAATTTATAAGAAAGTTATAGAAAAGATTTACAAAGGAAAGAAGGTTATTTGCAGGATATATTATGTCAGACTTGATGAAACAGTTGAATTATCTTAAAAAACTTTAAATTCCTGTAGATCATTCTTTATTGTTTACAAAATAACATTGTAGTTATTAAGAAAATAATTTATTTTTTTCTTTTTTAATAATAAAAATACCGGAATGAAAAAATCGAATTACTACAAATCTTTGATCTTCTGTTCACTTTTGTTAATTTCATCATGTTGTATTTTTCAATCTGACCCTCCTGATCTGAGGATTACCGGGCAGAATTATCCTGGTACAGTGAGTGCAAATCAGAGTTTCGATCTTGAATTCATCGTGGGAAATTTTTCCACCGGGGATTGTGACGCAGAAACTTCATCCCAGGGAGTGGTTAATTTAAAATTAACAAATCGCGCAACAGGTTTAGTACAGGTAAACGATACTGAAACATTGAATGATCTGTCAAACAATTCAAATCAGATATTTAAATTTACTGTGGTAATTGGTCCTGAAGGAATAGGGACTTATGATCTGGTCTTCGTTGTTGATCCCAATAATACAACCGGGGATTCAGACAGAAATAATAATACACAGACAGGAACAATTGTAGTTCAATAATTTAACAGTCTGCTTTTTGAATTTAACCGGCAGCGGAAAGGCATAAGGTATTTTTGTTTAAAGAAGAAGAAATTAATGACAGGCTCAGTATTTTCAGAAATGATAAAATTCATTTCATAAATTCCTTTGAAGAAGATGTTAAGACCGGACTGACTTCAGAGAAAAAATATTTACTGCCAAAATATTTTTATGATGAAAAAGGCTCAGAACTTTTCGAAAAAATATGCAAAACAAAAGAATACTATCCGACCCGTTCAGAAACAGAAATTCTCGATATTTTATCTGATACTATATCAGAAAGGAATATTGATAAAAATATGATAATTGAACTCGGGAGCGGAACTTCAGTAAAAACTGAACTACTTATCAGATCCTTTCTGAAGGAAAGAGAAGAGCTAGTGTATATTCCGCTGGACGTTTCAAATATTATAATTGAATCTTCAAGACAATTAACGGAAAATTATTCTAATCTTATTATAAACGGAGTCATATCGTTTTATGAAGAAGGAATGGAGTTTATAGTTTCACGATTTAATTCCCCGAAAATTATTTTGTTTCTTGGTTCAAGCATAGGCAATTTTACACCCGGTGAAAGTATTGAGTTTATGAGAATGCTTGCTAAATACATGAATGAAACGGACAGACTTTTGATCGGTTTTGATCTGGTCAAAGAAAGGAAAATACTTGAAGATGCATATAATGATTCTGACGGGATAACAGCGGAATTCAATCTTAATATACTATCAAGAATTAACAGAGAACTGAATGCCGATTTTAAAATCGAAAATTTTAAACATAAATCTGTTTTCAATGAAGAAGACAGCAGAATTGAAATGTATCTGGAATCACTTTCTGATATGAATGTTGATTTGAAGTCAATCGATGAAAAAATTAAATTAAAAAAAGGTGAATTGATACATACTGAAAATTCTTACAAGTTTAACAAAAAAATGATCAATGAACTGGCAGAGAGATCCGGTCTTGTCTTTTCAGATTATTATACTGATGAGAAAGAATATTTTTCCTTATGTGCTTTCAGATTAAATAGAAATTTTTAAATTTTAGTTTTAAGAAAGGAATATAATGCAATACATAGATTCACTTTGGATAATAGGTCTGGTCTGGATATTCTGGTATCTCTATTTTCGTAAAGAAAGTAAGACAGAAAGTAATAAGTAAAAAAAATGGTAAGCTTAAAGAAGAATTAAAATAAATTAATTTCCGCTAAAACTTACCACTTTAAAAAAATCACAACTCAATACCCAATACCCAATACCCAATACCCAATACCCAATACCCAATACCCAATACCCAATACTATTCAGGAGTAATACTTAAAATAAAATTGCTGGTATTATTACTTGCCAGTGCAACATCAATAAGGTCAACAATTCCGTCACCGTTAAGATCAGTATTTAAACCTGTTCCAAAGTTCTGCGAATCATTAAAAACATTTACCATATCATACAGTTCAATATTACCACTTTGATCCACATCTCCGCTGAAAACACAATATCGTCCGTTAACTAAATGAAGATTATTCCCGTATGCCTGTTGCATTGATGAGGTGAAATTATATTTGAATTTAGACGCTCTCAGCACTTCAACCGGAACTCTGCTCCATGTTTCTATAAAGTTATTTCCTTTTACTACCACATAATAAGAGCCGCTTTTAATGTTATAAAAATTAAAATCACCTTTTAGAGTAGTTCTGTTAATAACTCCTTTTGCTGAATCCATTATGTTGTACGGATGTTGCTTTTTTCTTAAGTATACACAAATACTGTCATTGGTATTTTGCTGAGAAGAAGATATCATAAACCCTTCAATAGCTAATTGTAAATTTAAAGTTGCAGGGGGTTTCCAAGAATCGAGATCTGTCATGTTCATTTGATATCTCCAGATTTTAAAAAATCTTCCGTTTGGGTTTGCACCTTCGTAATCAGTATGACGTCTGTCGGCTTCAATAGTATAGATATAAAGTTTATTATTAACTACAGTAGGAAGTCCAAAACATTGTTTTGTATTTCCCGATCTCGGAATGAAGGCTTTACGGTTATTAGTTCTTTGCCAGTTGATACCGTCATTAGAATAGACAAGCTGAACTTCAATAGTATGTTCGTTGACATTATACGGTGGAAGCTGTTCATTATCCTGTCCATTATCACCCATTCTGTAAACATTTATGAGTCCCCAGAAATCAGATCCGGATTTGAAGACACTCATACTGTAAAACTGTTTTCTGAAATCCGGTGATGTTGGATCGTTATAATCCTGTGGATCTACTGCAAGTATAGTTTGAATCGGAGTCCAGTTTACAAAGTCAGCAGATTTCATCAGACCAATTTTTCTGAATGGATCTATCTGTGGCTTAAGCGGACGAATGTAACAGTAAAAGCTGTCGTTATTTAAGATAAACGACATGTCTTCCCCGGAAACAAATCTTCTGGTTCCCGGAATGAAATTCAAACCGTCATTGCTTTGAGAAGTATTAAAGTAAACATTTCCCTGATAGTGGGTATGATAACCAAGATACCATGTATCCTCTTTTTTTATGATTGATTCTCCCGATGGAAGTGAAGTAAGATTCGATACAAATGACCAGTTTACACCATCAGAGGAAATAGCTTTGCTTGGAGTATAATTATACCTGTAGTATATCTCATATACACCGTTTGTTTCTTTAACAGGTGTATAAGGAAACCATGTAATATCTCCTGTAGCTGAGCCTATGTTAACTGTTGCATCTCTTAGAGGATATACAGTTTGAGAATGCATATCAGAGAAAGTGATAGAAAGGAGCGCAAGTATTGCTAATGCGAATAAATTTTTCAAATTAATAGTTTTAATTAATAAAATTCAGTAATCAGAAACAGATATATAAATATTCTGATTTTAAAAAAGTTAATCTTTTTTGGGGAATTGATTAATTAAATTAATTTGGGGAATATTGTTACGTCGGGGATGCGGTAAAACTAATAATATTTTTCTATATATGCAACTGATTTATAAAATTAAAATAATTTTTGTATACAATAATTTAAATTTAAAAAAATTATAATTTTCCGTATTAAAAAACTCCGCACTCAATTGCGGATGACCACACTCC
>JAGQWH010000084.1 GCA_020437545.1 Ignavibacteriota bacterium | reverse complement strand
TGTTTTTCATAGAATCATAAATCTTTTTTCTGTCTTCTTCAGTTCCGGCTTTTTTATATTCTTCAGATTGCTTTATCAACTTGTTAATGTTGTCATCCAGGATTGTCTTTTTTGAATTCCAGTTCCAGTATCCGTTAAATGATTTCTGAAATGGTCCTAGAAGTGTTTTCACTGCATTTACAGCATGTTTCTGAAATCTGGAATCGAGTGAAGTGTATACTTTAAGTCCGTCTCTGTAGAGATCATATCCGTACTGCTCAGCTTTCTTTTCCAGTAACTGTCTTACATATTCCGTGAATTGCGGCGCGGGCGAATCAAAACTGCCGGTATTCTTTTTGTATGAAATTTTAAGCGGGTCATTTAATGCAACTTCAAGATTTTCTTTTGTAATGTATTCAGATTCATACATTTCATTGAGTACAAGATTTCTTCTTTTTATTGCATTTTCAGGTCTGTCTACAGGGTCATAATTTGTAGGTGATTTTAAAACACCTACAAGCAGTGCGCATTCATCAAGTGTCAGATCTTTTGCATTTTTATTGAAATATGTCTGAGCTGCAGCTTCTATTCCGTACGCTCCTTTTCCGAAATAAACAGTATTGAGATAATATGCAAGGATCTCCTCTTTCGTATAGGTTCTTTCAACCTGAACGGCTGTCATTGCCTCTCTGAGTTTTCGGTTTATAGATACTTCTTTTCCGACATCTTTATAAAGATTTCTTGCAAGCTGCTGGGTAATTGTGGATGCACCTTCACCGGTAAGATCACCGCTCATGACATTCTTTATCATAGCCTTAAATATTCTGTCAATATCAACTCCCCAGTGATCATAAAACTTTCTGTCTTCTGTGGCTATTAATGCAAGGATCATATCCTTTGGAATATAATCCAGAGTGACTTTAGTCCTGTTCTGTAAATAGAATTTGTCTATGAGTTCGCCGTCTGATGAGTATATTTTTGTCGCCTCTTCCAGTTTAGGATTTTCAAGTTCGGCAAGTGACGGTAATTCCGAAGACAGATAGTAAAGATATCCGCAGAATACTCCCGCACATATCAAAAAAATTATTACTAATACCGCTATGAAATTTCCGGAACGCTTTTTCTTTTTTAAATTCTTATTTCTGTATTCTTTATCTGAAAAGTATTTGTCTAACTCTTCGTCATTATTTTTTTCTTTCTTTGCCAAATTTTATTATTGCTGTGTCGCCTGTTTAAATTAATTAAATTTTTTTATTTTCACACTCTCTGCCTCAACATTTGTATGCCTCTAAGACTCAAAGACTCAAAGAAAACAATTTATTTTTCTTCGGATAAATTATTAAAATTATGTTTCAATATTTTATTTGTACAATTTCATATTTTTTAAACCTTAGAGTCTTTGAGACTTTGAGGCGAATAAAATTTTTTCAGTTCAAACTCTTTTTCCCTGAAAACCCCATACGTAAAATATTCAATCCAGTCCCCAAGATTAACATAAATTCCCTTATCATGTGTTATCATCTGCGGCTTATGCCTGTGTCCCATTATTACCAGATCAAATCCTTCATCGATCTTCTTGAAAGCGTAATCACGCATACCGTCCTGTTCTGAATAATCCTTTTCATTCGTATGATTTCTCGACGTTTCAGAAGTTCCTTTTGCTATCTTAATTCCAATGTCAGGATGCAGCCAGCTATACAGTTTCTGACTGAGATTATTCCTCAGAACTTTCTTAACGATCCTGTAACCCATGTCATTATGCGCAAATCCGTCTCCGTGATGTATAAAAAATTTCTTACCTTCTATCTCTCGCTCAATGTGCTCGTGACATATCTCAATACCGAATTCATCCTTGAAAAAACTTCCTTTCCAGAAGTCGTGATTGCCGGCTATGTAATTTATCTTAATGCCTTTATCAACAAGATCCGAGATCTTTGTAAAAAGTTTGTAAAAACCTTTAGGCACGACCTGCTTATACTCGATCCAGCAATCAAAAAGATCTCCTACAATGAAGATCTCTTTTGCGTCTTTTTCAGCTTCTGTTAAGAACTCAATGACCTTGGATTCTTTCAGCTTCTCCTTTTCACGGGATTCAAGACCAAGATGTACATCGGAAAAAAAATAATATGCTTCGCTCATTAAAAGGCTGTTTGCCTCAAAGGCTCTAAGACTCGAAGGTTTACAGAAAATTTTTTTTAAACCTTTCGAAAATAAAAAAAACTTTGAGCCTTTGAGTCTTAGAGGCAAAAGGCAAATCGGATTTACTTAACTTTAACTTTCGCACTGAAATCCCTGTTGCCAAGCTTGCACACCCCGTCAGAAGTAGTACAATATCCGAATCTGACATTACCTTTTACAGTTATAGTCGAACCGCTTTGAGCATCATTAGGAACAGTGAAATTATATTTTACTTTTGAATTACTTATGTAATCACCGTCTCCGCCTGTATAGTCCTGCAGACCGCCTGCTTCTACGTTACCTGATGTTATTTCGACAGTTACTTCAGGATCTTTCGGGATCTTTACTTTTGAACCTGTCTTAAAGGTAAGTGTCAAAACACCGGACTCGCCCGGGCTGTATGATTTTTTGTTAGCTGAAGCTGATACTGTGGGAGCGCCATTCTTTGAAGCCAGGTCAAATCCCGTCAAAGGAACAAGTATGAATAAAGCCAGCAGGAATGTTAATGTTTTCAATGTTTTGTTTGATTTCATGTTTTTTTGTTTTGTTAATTTAAGATTCATATTAATTAATTGAAATTTATTTTAAAAGTATCATTTTTTTTGTCTCTTTAAAATTTTCTGTCTCAAGTCTGTAATAATATATTCCGCTTGGTAACCCGATTCCTCCGCTTGTGGCGGAAAATTCTACTTTATAACTTCCTTCAGCCTGATTTTCATTAACTAAAGTTGCAATCTCATTCCCAAGATTATTATAAACTTTTAAAATCACAAAGCCGCTTTTAGGAATACTATAATTAATTGCTGTAACCGGGTTAAATGGGTTTGGATAGTTCTGAAAAAGTGAATATTCTTCAGCAACAGAATTATCAACGTTGTTTATAGAAGTAGGATTCTGAACGAATTTAACAGTAGCAATAAAATTATTACTTCTTCCGGTTACATAAACATTAAGATTGCTGTCAATCAAAACATCATATATTTTTTGCAACGAATGACTGCTATCCACTCCGTATTGTGCCAACCATTTTTGGTTTCCGTTTATATCATATTTTTCAACAGCATATAACTGACCGCCTTGTTGTGTTGTAATCCAAAATGCCATATATGGATTTCCGTCTTTATCAAGTTTCAAAATAGGAACATTTCCAATTCCATTATCAGGTCTGTTTCTAAACCATAAAGTATTTCCATTTTCATCATATTTCGTTAGTGTTAAACCATAACCACCCGATCTGCCGGCTACATATACATTTCTTTCACTATCAACTTCAATATCATATCCTGTATCGCCTAAACCTCCATCAAAGACTTTTTGCCACACTACATTTCCTTGTGATGAATATTTAATTGTCAACATATCAGTAGTACTTACATCAGAATTTCCTGTAACGTATATGTTATTTAATTTATCAACTGTTACTGAATAACAATAATTATCAATTCCGGTATCATATCTCTGTGCCCAGATCAAATCTCCGTTTTCTGAATATTTTACTATTACGCAATCATACATATCCCCAATTCCAAATTTATTCATAAATCCGATAGTTATAATGTTATTTTCATTATCAATTATGGCATCACTCCATTTTGCAAAAATAGTTCCCACTGGTTTGTATGTTCTTTCCCATAAGGGATCACCATTATAAGAAAACTTTCTTAATAAAAAGGAGCTGTTTGCAAATTCAGACGAAACCAAAATATTATAGTTCATATCAAAAAATAAAGACTGAAAGCCTCTCCCAGGTGGTGTTTGAGTATTCCATTCAAGATTTCCATTTTCGTCATATTTCCATAATAAATTACCTCCAATATATAGATTATTCGAATCATCCAATATAATACAACCTCCTCCATTTGAAGTATTTGATGTTGTATCATATCTTCTCGACCAAACTTTTTCACCATTGTTTGAATATTTTAATATCACCATATCGTTTCTTCCAAAAGTAGCAGACACACCTGTTACATAAACAAACCCGGAATCATTTATTAAGAGGTCATATCCTAAGTGTGGAGAAAGATTACTATATGAATACCTGTTTACCCACTGCATATAAACTTGAGAAAATACTGATGTATTATTTAAAAGGATTAAAAATACAGACATTATAAAAATGAATCTCCCCGTTGCAAGCAACGGGGAATCATGATAAACTAATTTATATTCTTTCGCCTCAAGCGGCGGGGAATTAAACCCTAAGTGATTAAATACTTTCATGTTTTTTAAAAAACCTTAATTATCTTTGCAACAGAAGGAATTCTGGTTTCACCAGAGTCACTTTTTGACTTATCATTTATGACAAACAACATATAATATCCAGGAGGTGCAATATGTGAATCTAAAGGTGGATATACGAGCAGTTTATTTGGAGATAATTCATCAAAATCAAGTATTACATATCTTTGATTATTGTCAAAACAGTGAGTAATATTAGCCATACTGACTAATGCAACAGAATTAATTTGAAGATCAACTCCTGAGCTAGAATCAAGAGTTACTTCAAATGAATTTTCATTTCCATAGTTTATCACTAAAGGAGCACCTTCTATTACAGGTCTTAATCCTTCAAAAAAATAACCGGGTTTATAAATTTCAATTCTTCTTTCCATATCATTTTCAAATTCAATTCTTTGCGGATTATCATAAATCCTGCTTCCGGCAACCCATACGCTGCCGTCTTGAAGAAGTAAACCTGTAGAATGATATTTTCTTGGGACGGTCATATCCGGTAAATTTGACCATTTCCAGTTTTTTGGATCCGGGTCACTATAATCAAGAATCTCGGGCGTTAAAGTTGTTTGCAAATCATGACCTCCTCCTATAACCATCAGACTTTCATCTGCTAATATCAATGCACAAGGTGCATCATGTCTTTGATAACTCATATCAGGAAGACTAATCCAATCAGAATTTACATTATCACCTATTTCTATTAATTGAGCTGTTTTCGAATAGCTATCATTTCCGCCTCCTAAATTTATTATTCTTATCTTGTTATCTGTGGAACGGAATGGAAGTACTGCAGAATTTCCCCTATATCTCATTGTTTGCTGAGAACCAACTTGATTCCATGAAGGTGAATTTATATCTGGATTAAATCTGTGAGCTCTGACCCAACCCGGTAGCTCAGGTCCAAAAGAAACTAAATCATAAAAAATCTCACCTTTCCAGTCACCAAAAGGAATTAAATACGCTCCATTATATAGAGGTACTGCCAAATCAACTTCATCGGGATAGGTTAGCCACGTTTCAGTTACAGGTTCAAATAATTCTGCCTTAATCTCAATTTGCTGAGATTCATATTTATAACCTGACATTGCCACAATATTTCCGTTCTGAAGTTTTGTAAGTTGTGGATACCATCTCCCTTTACTCATCATAGTAGGAATTTGATCTATTTCAGTTCTTGTATTTCTCCATGGTCCCGGATTTGAAAGATTTATTCTCAAAGAGTCGAAAATGAATGAATACTTTATACCTCTTGAAGCAACCGGAGGTATATTTCTTTCTCCTCCTGCTGTTAATAGTTTTCCATCAGGAAGTTGAATATGAGCGCTGCAAAATATTTTTGAAGGATCAAAAGGTTCAGTAATATTAGGCCAAACCGGAACTGTGTATTGAACTATCTCTGTTGTTTTAGGATCATAGAGACAACTAACTATTTTTCCTCCATCATCATAATTCGTAATATATCTTCCATGCCAGTATAAGACTTTTGATTCGGGATGTTGACTAGGATCGGATATAATTGGTATTAAATTTGCATGAATTGCAGTAACAAGTGAGTTTTTGGGATTTCTACTAACATCTTGAATTATTTCCCATTGTCCTTGATGTGGTGCTGCCATTTATCTATCCTCTTTTTAATTTAAAATATATAAAAAATATACCCATTCTGATTTTTTATTACTATTGTAAAGTCAAATCTATTAATACCGGTTTATCATATATTCATCAGCCTGCCCGTTTGTAAACACATTATGCGACTCTATCTGAGCGTATGCATTATGATTGTGAATGCTCTCAAAATTCTCCGCTTCTACATTATACCATATAATGCTGTCATTTTTCTTAAGCTTCATCACGACATTCCTCACAAGATCCTCAACAAATACCGGATTCTCATAAGCCCGCTCAGTTACAGACTTCTCATCTTCCCTTTTCAGAAGCGAATACAGCTCCGAACTCGCGCTGCTTTCCACTATTGCAATAAGATCTTCTATCCATACCGTATCTTTAAATCTGACTGAAACCGTCACTTCACCGCGCTGATTGTGTGCGCCGTATTTGGAAATGTTCTTGGAGCATGGGCACAGAGTCGTCACCGGAACTTTCACAGTCAGTATAAAGTCCTTCTTATCGCCATTTCGCACTGCATGGAATTTGGCTACATAATCCAATAATGAAGGTTTACCGGTTGCCGGCGCTTTCTTTTCCATGAAATATGGGAATTCTATTTCAATGTGAGAGGAATTAGCTTTCAGACGCTTTTGCATCTCTACAAGAATAGTATCAATAGAGTCAACATGAATTTCCCTGTCCTTGCATTGAAGGATCTCAACAAATCTGCTCATGTGGGTTCCTTTGAACTCCATAGGCAGATCAACTGTCATCGCAATAGTCGCGATAGTATGCTGAATCTCTTTGGTTTTATCCTTAACTGCTATAGGATATTTCAGATTTTTCACGCCTACTTTATCGATCGGTATCTCTCTGACGTCTTTTTGATTTTGTGTATCCGGAAGTGTGTTTTTATCTGAATCTGACATTGTCTTAGATTTTATCTCCAAACTCTCTCCTTATTGTTAATATTTGTATAATTTTTGGTTTTTTCCAACGTTCCATTAAACCGAAGCGTTATGTTTAAAATTTCGTAATGTGTTAATTATATAAGTATTTGAAATCTATTAAATCCAAAATCAAAGATCAGAAATCAAAGATCTTTTGTTTTCCCCCGTCAGAGTCTCTCCGGCTTTATCGGAGGACTCTGACGGAATCAGGTTAAATCGTCAGAGTCCCGGAAGATCTCCGGAGACACAGACGGGGGTTTATATAAAAGCATCGTAACTCGTAACTCGTAACTTGTAATTTTCTTCAATTCCCAATTCTAAGAAAAATGTACCCGCCTTTCTTCGCTCCCCACACCTGCTTACCCTCAGCATCAAATCCTCTGTCCCAGCTTATAATTCCGTCTTCGGTTATCTTTACTTCGGAAGTTGCATATTTAGCTCCGCGGAGATCACTTTCGCAGTTATCTCCGGTAGTGCTGCCTTCATAAACTCCATATTCCATCATTGTCAGAGTTACAGTACAGCCATCTCTTAATGTAAGAGAATCAGGAGTAAGTTCAGACAACGGATTTTCCTCTTTCCAAGCACCCGCAAATCTCAGCGGATCATTCATAGTATAAACTTCACTCTCAAATCTGCCTTCAACTGTATTTGAGATTCTGTAAACTCTTTGCCTGTAAGGTTTATCCTCTGAACCCGCGACAGACTGTTCTACATATAACCAGTGCGCAGAAGACATTTCCGGCCAGATCCTTTTCATGTGAAGTCTGATGTCATAATAATCAGAATCATTCTTCGCCTGCTCTTCGCTGCTGAAAGAACCTTCCATTAAAGACAAAAGACTTTCTGAATCTAAACTTTTCATTTGAGAAAAAGAGGCTCCGGCTGATGAGATTATCAGAAGGATTGTTAATATTGATTTTTTTATAAACATGTATTAAGTATTGAGTATTGAGTATTGAGTATTGAGTAATGATCCGCCGCCGCGGATTGTGTATTAACTATCAACTATCAATTGTCAACTATCAATTATCAACTATTTTGTTTTTATTAAGTGATTCTTTTCCGATCTTCTTCTTAAACGCCACAACCTTTTTCATAACATCCTTATCTGAGACTGCAAGTATTTTTATCGCAAGTAACGCAGCGTTCCTGGCATTGTTGATTGCGACTGTTGCGACGGGAACACCGTATGGCATTTGTACAATAGATAGCAGTGAATCAAGTCCTTTCAGCGCTTTTGTTTCGACCGGAACGCCTATAACCGGAATTGTCGCATAAGCGGCGCTCATTCCCGGCAGATGAGCCGAACCGCCGGCTCCGGCAATTATTACTTTCAAACCTCTTTTATATGCATTTTTTGAATATGAAGCCATCAGATCGGGAGTCCTGTGAGCGGAAGTTATTTTTACTTCATAAGGAATCTTAAATTCTTCAAGTATGTCGATCGCCTGTTTCATTACAGGCATATCGGAGTCTGATCCCATTATTACTCCGACTACCGGTTTGATTTTTTTAACTGGCATTAATTTCTTTGTATGATTAAAATTGTAAGATCATCTCTCTGAACACTGTTATTTGTGAATTTTCTGACATCAGCAACGATCCCGTTCAATAATTCATTGGCTTTCATTCCCGGATTATTATTAAGATAGATTTCCAGATTATCAAGACCATATTCAGCTTTACTGCTGTTCATTGCTTCATTGACACCATCGGTATATAAAATTAGTTTATCACCTTTCTTAAAATCAAAAACGACTTCATTTTTATCATCGGCATGTTCAACTGTATTCATAGCGCCTAAAGCCACACCGTGTTTTTTAATTTTGTATATCTCTTTTGATTCATCAGAGATCTTGTAAGGAGGAAGATGCCCGGCATTATAAAGCATGCATTTGTTTTTCTCTGTATCTATGATTGCAAAGACTGCAGTCACAAACATTTTCCGGCTCTGCGTTTTCCGGATCATCCGGTTTAGTTTTTCTATCACGACCTTCGGATGAGTATTGTCCTCAAGTATCAGATGCATACAGCTTCTCAGACCGGAAAGTAAAAGTCCGCTTGCAACTCCGTGTCCTGACACATCACAGATAAAGAATCCTATTTCATGTTCGGATACTTTAAAATAATCAAAATAATCACCTCCAACTTCGCTTGCCGGAAGTGAAACTGCTGATATTTCTATATCTCCGATGACTGCATCGTTTTTGGGCAGCATTGAAAGTTGAATCTCTCGGGCATAATTCAGCTCCTTCTTCATCCTCAGATTCTCATAATTCTTAGCATAATATACATCGTACTGCTCTATAAAATTTTTCTTCCGCTTTCTCTCCGAGGCTATTGCTATTACAAAAAACATCAATGCAATTATCATATTTGGAACCCCGGAATTAATACTGATCCCTGTATTAAATATAATTATTCCTAAAATCGATAAACCTATAACGCTTGCAAACATTTGTATTATTTCTGTCCTGGAAAATTTAAATATCAGGATCATAATAGCTACAAAAAGCATGTACTGAAAAAATGAATCATCATTTGCTTTCCCGACACCTACATGAATGTTTCCTGAATTACCGGATTTCTTTTTTTCAGCTTTACTTTTTGAAATTGCATTACTGTCAGCATCGCCTTTTGAAGCGGTGGAATCTGAGATCACATTTTCAGTCTTATCAGAATTATCTTTGTTATCATCAGGATCATCCGGAGTAAAAATATTCACTGAAATGAACATTACAAACTGGAGCAATATAAATGCAAATACAAATTTTCTAATATTATCCAGTCTGAAAAGCTTTTTGTAAAATGCGAGGGATATACTAAGTATCGATAGATTTATTACTGCAAGAATAAGCCCAATATTAAAAGATTCATTCTCTTCGATATTAACAATGACGACTATCGAGAATATAAATACGAATACAAAAAGCATTCGTTTGAATATCTTTAAATTTTTTTCGTCAAGATACCGGTTATAAGCTCTTTCTCTGGGCAGGGTAAGGAATCTGTCAAATGTATCTATGATTTCCAATATTTAATTGTTTAATTTCTCTAAAAAACGAAATACAATGACCATAGTTGCAATTTCAATTTTGTATTTACTCAATTTATGCAGACACACAACTTCTGTGTGGATGTTTTATGTAATATAAATTTAATCCGTAAAAATAACTTACTTACAGACAAGATAAAACTAATTAAATTTATCGGATGGAATGGTTTTGAATAACCGACTATTTGTTTTTCTGATCCCTTATCATCTGACCGTAATCTTTATGGTTCAGTATAGCATTCACTGCAAGTGCGATCCGTTTTGATTTTGTTTCAAAGGTCTTTGCGCTTAAAATCCATTTTGAAAAATAATTGCGGTGATGATGAGCTAGTTTGTTAAAATTGGCAAGTGCCTGCGGTTCGTCTGCAAGACAATCCAGAAGATCTGATGATATCTCAACTTCTGATTTATCTGTCTCTATCCGGATCTTTAATTCATCGCCTTCTTTTTTGTTAATCCCTTTTCTGATCTCTTTGTTTAACGGAAGTATGAAATTTCCTTTTCCCATCGGAATAAGGGCTGTCTGTGTGATTTTGAAATCATCGAGATATCCTTTTACACGAAATGATTTCTTATTCCCGGGATAAATTTTTTGCGCTTCCTCAACCGGGATCTCAACATAAGTCCATCCGGTCTTCTCTCCTTTTTTGGAGAATTTTTTTATGACAGTATTAAATGAGATCATGTATTAAGGTATTTGTATGAAAATAATTCGAACTGATTAAAATTAAAAGTGAACCATTTGTCATTAATTTTCGAATCCGGATTGGTTAACGGAAAGTATATTTGTCTGATTATTGACAATTTTATATTTTTCATTTTGTATTTTTTATGATTAGATTGAAAAAAATTTAATTAAAGTTTCGAATATGAGAATAATTATTGTTTTAGTGAACCTGCTTTTTTTCTTCAACCATGCATACAGTCAAACAGAATGGTACTGGCAGAATCCTTTGCCGACAGGGAATAACTTAAGAAATACTTATTTTATAGACAACAATACAGGATGGGCTGTGGGTAATTCAGGGACAATAGTCAAGACTACTAATGGCGGAACAAGCTGGATCAATCAAACAAGCGGGTTAAGTAATGATATATATTCAGTTATTTTCACAAACAGCAATACAGGTTGGGCTGTAGGTGTACAGGGCGGAAAAATTATAAAGACTACAAACGGAGGAACAAACTGGATAACTCAATTTAATATGGAACCGGATTGGTTACCTTCAATCTTTTTCACAAACAGCAATACAGGCTGGACGGTAGGCTTATCCGGTGCAATATATAAAACAACAAACGGAGGAGAGGAATGGATTACTCAATCAAGCGGGACTACTAATAGTTTAATTTCCGTTTTCTTCATAAACAGTAATACAGGATGGGCAGCCGGAAGTTCAGGGACAATTCTAAAAACAACAAACGGAGGAACGAACTGGATTGTTCAATACGGAAGTAAAATTACTACTACTTATAATTCAGTATATTTCAAAGACGACAATACAGGCTGGGCTGTAGGTTTTTCAAATTCTCTTAATAATAGTAATATTGTCACAACAATAGACGGAGGAGCGAACTGGACAGATCAAAATAGCCCCACAAACTATCCTATAAATTCAGTATATGCTATAGAAATAATAGCTTTTCTGCAATATAATTTATGGATTGTAGATAATGATGGCAAAATATTCAAATCAACAAACGGAGGTTCGCAATGGACAACTCAATTAAGCGGGAATAACACTCCTTTAAGTTCAATTTATTTCTCGGACAGAAATACAGGTTGGGTTGTGGGTAGTAAGATACTCAAAACAACGAATGGTGGTACAAACTGGTCAGCATCTTCAAATGGAACATATACGAATTTATCTTCAGTTTATTTTACTAACAACAATACAGGATGGGTTGCAGGTGATTCAGGTATGATACTCAATTCAATAAATGGAGGAGCGAACTGGTTGGCTCAGTCCAGTGGAACAGGTAATTCATTAAAATCAGTAAATTTCCACGACAACAATACAGGCTGGGCTGTAGGTGTTTCCGGAACTATCATCAACACAATAAACGGAGGCACAAACTGGACATCTCAATCAGTTGAGACTAATAATACTTTAAAATCAGTTTATTTCACGAACGACAATACCGGGTGGACAGTAGGTGATACCGGTACGATCCTCAACACTACAAACGGTGGGACCAAATGGTCAGCTCAAAACGGCAGTACAGATAAATCTTTAAATTCAGTCTATTTCACGAACAATAATAAAGGATGGATTGTGGGTAATACCGGTACTATCCTTAATACAACAAACGGAGGAACTAACTGGTCGGCTCAAAACGGCGGGGTAATTAATTCGTTAAACTCAGTATTTTTCACAGATGGCAATACAGGCTGGGCTGTAGGTCAATCAGGTATAATTATCAAGACTATCAACGGCGGAAACAACTGGTCAGCTCAAAATGTCGGATATAATTTAAATTTACTTTCCGTTTATTTCGCAAATAATAATACCGGGTGGGTTGTAGGTAAAGGGTATTCTTCAAGTAATATGTTCAAGACAACGAACGGAGGATTGGATTGGACGAATGAATCAATTGGGGTTAATTCATTAAATTCAGTATTCTTCTCAGCAGGCAATTCCGGATGGATTGTTGGTGACAGAGGTACAATACTCAAAACAAACGGTGTTATTACTTCAATTCAAAATCTTTCTTCTGAGATCCCTGAGCAGTTTTCCCTTTCTCAGAATTTTCCGAATCCGTTCAACCCTTCAACGAAGATCACTTATTTTCTTAAATCTTCAGTTCCGGTTAAACTAAGTATTTATGATATGATTGGAAGACACATCGAAACACTTGTAAACAATGTGCAGGGTCCGGGAATATATCAGGTGGAATTTAACGGTATAAATTTTTCGAGCGGAGCCTACATCTACAGACTGGAAGCAGGTGATTTCATTGAAACTAAAAGAATGTTGCTGATGAAGTGATATTTTTTAAAATTCATATATTATCAATAAATATTGATTCGGACTTTCAAAGAGAAATTATAAATGCATGACAATAATGATCAACAATGAAATCAGAATATCTGTGACCTGCACAAACCTGTGATCATCCGAACTTCTCTCTTTCCTCAAGCGCTAATTCATATCCCGCATGCGAACCGTCGAGCATCTTTTTAGAACTTTTTTCAATGTATCTCATATCCATACTTCAAGATCTCGTTTACTATCGGATTCATATTATTAAAATCTATTTCTTTAAATGGGTGCGGTTCAATACGAGTATCAATTTTCCTTCTTAATCTCATTAGTTCAAGTTGCATATCAATTGAATCATCATAATCTTTAAACACAACTGCAATATCAATATCACTTTCATTTCTGCTATTACCTTTCGCATAAGAACCGAATAATATGATATTTTTATATTCATATTTCGTTCTAATAGCTTTGGCAAACTCTTTCGCTATATCTATAACATTTGATTTATCCATGTTCTTAATTTATTTATTTTATCGATCCAGTCTTTTGTAAAATCGGGTGTACACTGTTTATAAAATTCTTTTTTATAGTCGTCATATCGTGCATTAATATTAAATGAAGTTATCTTATCTAACCAGTCTGAATATTCATCGGATAATTCTATTTTACTAAGTTCTGCTAATCTTAATAGATTGTGAGTATAAGGAGCATGTTCTTTATTTATTTTTACAAATACGGCTTTAAGTAACTTTTCAATTGATATGTGTCCAATAAACAAAGCCCAATTATAAGATTTTGATTCGTAAAGATTTAACATTGTTTTGTAATCTTCATTTGATGATTCTTTGAAATGTAGTATGATCTTTTCTATATCGATTTTCGTATCTCCTTTTCCATAAAAATTATCTATCTGAATAAAAAAAAATGTTAATTTTTTGATTTTTCGTTTTTAATTTATACTCAAACCATCGGCATCTTTATCCCGAACTTCTCCCTCTCTTCCAAAGCCAGTTCATAACCCGCATCAGCATGCCTCACAATTCCCATTCCGGGATCATATGTCAGACATCTTTCGAGTCTCTCTTCGGCTTCTTTTGTACCGTCTGCAACTATCACCATTCCCGAATGTATCGAATTTCCTATTCCCACTCCGCCGCCATGATGCAGTGAAACCCAGCTCGCTCCGCCTATGCAATGCAGACCGAAATTAAGTACCGGCCAGTCAGCGATAGCATCCGAACCGTCGAGCATCTTCTCTGTCTCACGATTTGGCGATGCAACGCTTCCGCAGTCAAGGTGATCCCTGCCTATAACTATCGGTGCCGATACAATTCCATCCTTCACAAGATCATTGAATATCTTCCCGGCTTTTGCCCTGTCACCGTATCCGAGCCAGCATATCCTCGATGGCAGTCCCTGAAAATGTACTTTCTCACGTGCGGCTTTCAGCCATTTGTGCAATAGCTTGTTATCCGGAAATGCTTTCATTATTGCTTCATCTGTTTTGTAAATATCTTCCGGATCTCCCGAAAGCGCTACCCATCTGAACGGTCCTTTGCCTTCACAGAATAACGGTCGGATATATTCCGGCACAAATCCCGGGATCTCAAATGCAGACTTGAAACAGTTATTATATGCTTCGCCTCTTAGATTATTCCCGTAATCAAAAACCACTGCGCCGCGCTGCATGAATTCCCACATGCTGCGGCAGTGCGTCACAACTGTCTTTCTTGCAAGCTCCTGATACTTCTCCGGATCGCTTTTTCTCAATTCGACTGCTTCTTCAAAACTCATTCCCATCGGTACGTATCCGTTGAGCATGTCGTGCGCTGATGTCTGATCAGTTACGACGTCCGGTAAAATATTTCTTTTTAATAATTCAGGCAGAACTTCTCCTGCATTTCCCACGAGTCCGACTGATAATGCTTTTTTATTTTGCTTCGCTTCCAGTACAAGTTTCAATGCTTCATCCAGATCCTCCGTCATTACATCGCAATATCCGGTTTCAATTCTTTTTTCTATTCTCGACTTATCGACATCTACTCCAAGGAATGCAGCTCCGTTAAGAGTTGCAGCAAGAGGCTGAGCTCCGCCCATTCCTCCGAGTCCGCAGGTCAGAACAAACTGTCCAGCCAGCGTCCCGTCAAAGTTTTTATCCGCGCATGATGCGAAGGTTTCGTATGTTCCCTGCAGAATTCCCTGCGTTCCTATATAGATCCAGCTTCCGGCTGTCATCTGTCCGTACATCGTAAGTCCGAGAGCTTCGAGTCTTCTGAATTCATCCCAGTTGGCCCATGCAGGTACTATCTGCGAATTTGAGATCATCACTCTCGGCGCGTTTGTATGTGTCTTGAAAACTGCAACAGGTTTTCCGGATTGCACAAGAAGTGTTTCATCTTCATTCAGATTTTTCAGTGACTCGATGATCTTGTCATAACATTCCCAGTTACGAGCGGCTTTTCCGCTTCCTCCGTAAACTACAAGATCTTCAGGTCTTTCGGCTACATCAGGATCAAGATTATTCATAAGCATTCTCATGGCTGCTTCTGTAATCCAGTTCTTACATGAGAGTGTGGTTCCGGTTGACGCTTTGATTGTTCGTGACATTTATTTGGATTTTAGATTTTTGATTTTTGACTTCGGATTTACATGGATAGATAGATGGTTTGATAACATCATATCATTATTAGCTTTATTAATCAACTTTTATAAAGTATTTCCTTCATTAATTGCATCCCGGGTTATGCTTCCCGTTTTATTTATTAAATAATTAATTTGGTTTTCAGATCTTATCAATATATCACAATCGAGACCATCAAGTATAAGCCTTTTATTAATTAAACCGGAAAGTCTCATTTTTTTCTCCCTGTTCAAATCATTCTTAAACACAACCATGATATCAAAATCACTATCACGCCTGTTATCTCCGCGGGCTCTTGATCCGAATAAAATTACTCTATCGTAATCAATGCCTTTGAGCGCGTTTTTTATAATATTTGATTCGCTTGCTGTGATCATTTATTTGTAAAATAAAAATTCTAATCTTTAATTAATATTAAATAAATAAACTACAAAAGCCATTTCGGCTCTTGTAGTTTTTA
>JAGQWH010000083.1 GCA_020437545.1 Ignavibacteriota bacterium | reverse complement strand
AGAGTTTAACTTTGTATAATTATAAAATTAAAAATAAAACCATAAATTATGAAAATGAAAAATTCTTTTTATGTATTCACATTTGTAATGATCGCACAGATCATTTTTTCAGGAAGTTCAAATTTGAATGCGCAGGGCAACTTCGACTTCAATACCATAGTACTTACAGGTGAGTCAGCAGACAATCAATTCGGTAATTCTGTTTCGGGAGCCGGAGACATTAACAATGACGGGTTCCAGGATTTTATTGTCGGTGCAAATTTCTTTGGAGGAGCAAGAGGAAAAATTTATGTTTATTTCGGCGGATCCACAATTGACAATGTTCCCGATCTCACATTTGAAGGCCTTACTCAAGGCGAAAATTGCGGATACAGAGTTTCTTCAGCCGGTGATGTTAATAATGACGGTTTTGATGACTTCATGGCCAGTTCGGTTGTATTTGCAAATCATACAGGAAGAGTGTACATATTTCTCGGAGGGGCTACTCCTGATAATGTGCCTGACATAATTCTTAATGGATTCGGGGCTGATAATAATTTCGGAACATCCGTTTCATCCGGAGACTTTAATAAAGACGGATTTGATGACGTTCTGATAGGTGCAAGGGGAGAAAATGTTAACTTTACTAATGGTCATGCATATCTCTACCTTGGCGGAACTGTAATGGATACAATACCTGATGCCGTTTTCAATCCGGCTTCACCACAGCCCGGTTTCGGGAATTCGGTATCTTTTGCCGGAGACGTGAATAATGATAACTATCCTGACATAATAATTGGTTCATCTATTTCGGAAAAAGCCTATATATTTTTCGGAGGAGTTGCAGTTGACACAACAATTGACGTTACCCTGACCGGAAACGGTGGCTTTTTTGGAAACTGTGTCGCATCGGCAGGTGATCTGAATAATGATAATTATGATGATGTAGCTGTCGGAGCTGAGAATTACAATGGCTTAAAAGGTATTGTATATTTGTACTATGGAGGAAGTTCGATGGATAATGTTGCCGATGACAGCCTTACCGGTGCTTCTGATGGCCGATTTTACGGCTCATCAATTTCCTCTGCTGACGTTGACAGTAACGGGTACTCGGACCTTCTGATCGGCGCATCCGGAAATCCGGTTAATTCTGCATATTTGGTCTATAACTATCCTGAAGGAGAAAAAAAGATTAAACGATACACCGAAGAACTCTTCATTAACTATGGTCTCTCTGTATCATTTACAGGCGACCTTAATGATGACGGGAAAACCGATTTCATTATCGGCGCAAGCGGTTACTCAGGTAATACGGGAAGAGCTTTTGTCTATGACGGATCCCAGTCAATTCCGAGCGAAATATACATATATGTATATGCCTTTATGCAGGGGTTTTATCATGCCGGCATCAATCAGCAGGCGGGGGATACAATAACGGTACAAATAAGAAGTTCCACAGCGCCTTACGCGATTATAGATTCAGTAATAACTTATCTGGGTACAAATGGCAACAATGAAGCTAACCCGGGCATTCGTTATTTATTTCCCGGCTCTTACTATTTTGTAATACGTCACAGAAATGCACTCGAAACCTGGACGAGTCAGCCTCTAACTGCTGATAAAAATGGTGATTTGAATGTGTCTTTAAGCTCAGATTCTACAGAAGCTTACGGAGATAACGAGATACGGATCGACACTTCTCCTTTGAGATATGGATTATACAGCGGAGACGTTAATCAGGACGGACATATTAACCTGTCTGACATTGTCATAGTCAATAATGACGGATCAAATTTTTTAACAGGTTATGTAGCATCTGATGTCAACGGCGATAATGTGGTAGATCTCGTAGATGCTCTGATCACTTATGACAATTCTACTAATTTTATTAGTGTTATAAAACCATAACAAGTTCTTTTACAGATACACTAAATAAAAAATACCTCACAGATCATTTATTTTTCTGTGAGGTATTCTTTTAATATGAAACTTTAGAAATAATAAATTAAAATTAATGAACGTTAATACTAACATATTGTGTATCTTAAAATCAAGACAAAGTAAAAATTAATCAGTACTCAAGATTTAAAACATAATCCGCCGCCACGGATTGAGAAACAGTGAAGACTCAATACACAATACACAATACACAATACTCAATACTCAATACTCAATACTTTTCAAAGAAATGCTCCACTTAAAACTATCCAGCAACAGAATCTTTTTTACATTATTAATATGCCTAATCAATCCTTCCCTGTCAGATGCTTTCAGCAATTCAGCAATATAACCAAATACCGAGAAATCATGTGCACAGGAATTGTTATCCTGTCTCTTCCCTATTGTACATTCACTGCATTCGAATTTTACAAGTCTGCACAGCGGAACGCAAAGAAGAAGTTCATCAAATCCATCCGGCCAGTCAAGCGCCAGCCATGCATCATCATCTCTTCCTTTACTGAATATCTCAAGCAATTCTTCCCAGCTCTCATCATCTTTCAATATCTGTTCGAATCTTTCAACCTGCTTTAATGTAAGATATTTCGCTGTATCAGCAGACTGATTGCTTCTCTCCCATTCATCCGAGATCTCTCTGTGAGAAAGCAGTGATTCATTCAATTTTACCATCCCAATTATTAACTATTATCTTTTAATACTAACTACTAACTATTAACTACTAACTATTAACTACTAACTATTAACTACTAACTACAAACTGCTTTTCAAAGCATTCCTTTGAACAGGCGCGGTTGTACTTTTCCTCGCATTTTTCGCAGCATATATACTGATCATGACAGAGGTCATTTGAGCAGTTAATATATCTGTCACTGAGTTCACCACAGTGTTTGCATTTGCTGACTATTACATCTTCATCAGTAAAATTAACCCTGACCGAGATCCTTTCATCAAAGACATAACACTTTCCGTCAAACAATCTCCCTTTGGTTTCAGGATGCTTGCCGTAAGAAATAATACCACCTTTAAGCTGATTCACATTCTGAAATCCTTCACGTTTGAGCAGACCGGAAAATTTTTCACAGCGCACGCCGCCTGTGCAATATGCGAGGATCTTTTTATCCTGAAGCATCTCTTTATTTTTCTTAACCCATTCCGGGAACTGTTTGAAATTCTTAACATCAGGTCTTATAGCATTCCTGAAATGCCCGATGTCATATTCATAATCATTTCTAGCGTCAATGATAACCACATTATCTTCCTGCATCGCTTCCAGAAACTCTTTCGGCTTTAAACGCTTTCCGGTTAACTCATTCGGATCAATATCTTCCTCAAGATCCATTGTTACGATTTCGCTTCTCGGTCTTACAAACATTTTTTTGAATGCATGTTCATCTGCTTCATCTATTTTGTACTCCATGTCCCTGAATCTCGGATCCATTCTCATTGCATAAATGTAAGCGTCCGTCTGCTCGATCGTGCCTGATATAGTGCCGTTAATTCCCTCTTCCGCAACAAGTATCCGGCCTTTTACTCCTAATGATTTACAGAATTTCAGATGAAGCTTTGCATATTCTTCATGATCCTCTATTTTTACATATTTATAATAGAGTAATATTCTGTAGGGGTGTTCTGATTTTTTCATAACATAAATTTAACTTTATATTGTAAGCGTTTCAATTTAAAAATTGGGTGCTTGTAAAATTTCTTTGCCACAAATCCTCCGCGGCGGATCTAAGGCTCAAAGGTTTAAGATATAATGGTTGTAAATAAAAATTTTGATTCGTTTTTTTATTTTTATAGAACTTCTGAATTTCTCCCATATTGCAGTTGTTCAAGGCTTTTTTATTAAAATCAGAATTTATAGTTTAGCATAATGATTAAATTTAATTTTCTAACTGAGGATTATAAAAAGAATAAGGCATTAATTATTTTCCTTTCTTTCATTCCTCTGCTGATACATTTATATACAAATTTATTCGCCGGCTATGGATATTTCAGAGATGAGTTTTATTATATAGCCTGCAGTAATCACTTATCATTCGGGTATGTAGATCATCCGCCGCTTTCTGTTTTCATATTAAAACTATCGACATTAATATTCGGAGATTCTTTGTTTGCGATCAGATTAATACCGGCTTTAAATTCAGCCCTGACTGTTTTTGTGACCTGTCTAATCACACTAAAACTCGGAGGTAAAAAAACCGCTATAATTATTTCTTCGGTTTGCGTAATTTTTGCTCCTGTATATCTTGCAATGTCAGGCTTTTATTCTATGAATTCATTTGACATTCTTCTTTGGTCTGCTGCTTTTTACTTTATAATTTTAATAATCGAAAATAATGAGACTAATGACTGGATCATACTTGGAATAATTATGGGACTTGGCTTGCTGAATAAGTTAAGCTTTCTGTGGCTCGGCGCGGGATTATTCACCGGAATTTTATTTACCGATAAAAGAAAAGTTCTCCTTACAACCAAACCATACATTTGCGCTTTATTGGCTTTACTTATCTTTTCACCCTATATAATCTGGAATATCGTTAACGATTTTGCCCATCTCGAATTTATCCGGAATGCAACTTCCGAAAAATATTCAGGTCTGAATGTTGCTTCATTTATTAAAGGTCAGTTATTGAATATGAATCCAGCCACTCTTATAGTCTGGATCCTTGGACTCTATTATTTTTTGTTTGATAAATCCGGGAAAAAATACAGGATACTTGGTATTATATACATTACCGTATTTTTGATATTAGTAATAAACGAACACAGCAAAGCCGAATATCTGTCACCCGCATTTATTGCATTATTTTCCGGCGGAGGTGTATTGATCGAAAGACTGACTTCAGTTAAATACCGATGGTTCAGATATGCCTTGATCATCCCTATAGTATTTACAGGAATTTTCGCTGCACTACTTGCCATACCGATTCTTCCCGTAGAAAGTTATATAAGCTATGCAAACCGTTACGGATTCGGACCTTCATCTTCTGAAGGAAAAGAGCTTTCAGAATTACCACAGCATTTTGCGGATATGTTCGGATGGGAAGAACTTGCATCAAATGTTTCAGTCGCTTATATGACACTTTCTCCGGATGCTCAGAAACGAGCTGTTGTATTTTGTAATAATTACGGTGAAGCATCTGCAATAAATTTTTTCAGCAAGGATTACAAACTGCCTGAAGCTATATCCGGACACAATTCATACTGGCTGTGGGGATATGAAAAAAATGATGACCCCGTTGTTATACTTCTCGGAGGTACTAAAGAAGATCATCTGAAATCTTTTGAGTACGTAGAAGAAATTTTAGTTCATAAAGCAAAATATGCCATGCCGTATGAGAACAATCTTCCGGTATTCATCGGAAGGAATCTCAAAGCGCCGCTTGATTCTGTGTGGGATAGGATTAAACATTATGACTAAGAATTAATAATTACGAATTAAGAATTAGGAATTTTATAAATTCTCTAGTAGTCACACTGAATCTGCAATGATACTCTTCGCCTTAACCTTCAGATCTTCAAACAATTCATCTTCCATTTTATGATAATCATCTTTAGAATATGTTTTTGTGAAATTACCTTCTTCAAGAAAATATATCTTATCGCAGATTCTTATCAGAGGATCCAGTATATGAGACGATATAAATACCGTTCTCCCTTTTTCATTCAGTGCCTGTACAATCAGTTCGATGATCTTATTTGTTTCCATATCGATCCCGTTAAAAGGTTCATCCAACAAATACAAAGGTTTATCCTGCTTCAGAATTGCAAGCAGCGCAAGTTTCTTTTTCATACCCGTCGAATAGGTTTCTATCAGATCATCCAACGGAAGTTTAGTAAATTGCTGAAGTGAATCAAGTTTGAAATTTTCATTCGTTTGTCTGAAAATATTCAGATATTCATTTCCGGTTATCCTTGAATAGAAAAAATTCCCTGTCTCGAGATAACCTGTATCTTCCAATCTGATTTCTCTGTCATTAAACAAAATTTCACCCGTAGTGCTTTTCAGAAGAGTAGATATTGTATTAAAGAATGTCGTCTTCCCTGAACCGTTTAATCCGACAATCCCATAAATATTATTCAATGGAAATTCTATATTCAATTTATTCAGCACAACATTCTTACCGTAATTTACCGTCAGACCTTTTATTCTAATCATTGAAATATTCTTTTAAATTATTTTTCGCATTGGAATAATATTTGTAAGCTATTATTAACGGAACAGGCAGAAACACTGGAATTGAAGCACACAGTGAAACGAGTATTACCATAAGGTTATTTCCATATTGTATCTGATTCGGAATATAATTACTGTACTTAAAACATATTACAAATATCAGCAATGCAATTTGAGAAAGTAACAATCCCAGATTCAATATTATAAAATCCGGATTGAACAAATTATTGATTATCAGAACAGGCAGGTAAAAAAATATCAGTAAAATTGAATGCTTCAATAATTTCTTTCTTAAAAAATCGCGGGATGATTTATTACCCTCTCGCAAAATCACAACTGATTCAAATTCATTATAAAAAGAACTTATGATCAGTGTAAGATACCAAAGTAAGAACAGTGGCAAGATCTTCACCCAGCTTAAAGCTAAAGCAAGTATGTAAACAAAAATTATCTGCAAATATTTTTGCCTTATTCCGCTTAGCCATTCAAAATAAAATGCCGGAATTAAACGCGATAAATTTCTGAAGATCGTTCTTTCCTTTATTGTGATCTTACTCAATGGTATGATCAGTAAAATGATCTGCAGTATAAAAAAGCAATACCACTGTGAAGTGAACAGGCACATTAATATCAGCGGGAATGTAAAAATAGAATATTCCAGATATAAACTAAAGTGGTAGCTCCCGGAATGCAGGTAGAGAAACTCTTTGTCTTTTCGGAATGAATGAAATGTATAGCACGAGATAGCAATAGATGCCGTGATCAGCAATGCGAATACAGTATCCTGATATACAGTATAAGTATAGTATATTACTGAAACAACTATTGCAAATATTGCAATTGAATAAATGCCAAGCTGCTTTAGTTCATATACTAACTGCCGTTTTCTGATGTATAAAAGAGTGGTGTCCAAATGTTTGATCAGTAATTATTCTGAATAGACTATCCGGAATATATAAATAAATAAATTTGATAACTCCGAAAATTAAAATATCCGTTATATCGGTATGACTAATTGAAGTTTCAGCAATTTAATAATAAAATCTGCATTAATATCATAATCAACCAATTAACCAATTAACCAATCAACCAATCAACCAATTAACCAATTAACCAATCAACCAATTAACCAATTAACCAATCAACCAATTAGCAAATCAACCAATTAACCAAAATCCTTCCCCATATCTCTCACATATTTCTCACAATATGCTGTAATATATTTCACTGTCTCACTTTCAAAAGGAGATTTTAAACCGGCAAGTTTTACAAGTTCAAGGAAAGGTTTGCTGCCTCCGGCTTTGCAGAGTTTCAGATATTCTTCCCAGGCTTTGTCTTTATCGTTGTTACATTTTTCCCAGAACTGAAATGCGCAAACCTGTGCAAGACAATAATCTATATAATAAAACGGTGAAGCGAAAATATGTTTCTGATGCATCCACCATCCGCCTCTTTCAAGAAAATCATTATCCTCGAAATGTTTGTAAGGAGTATATTTCTTTTCGATCTCACGCCACACTTTCTTTCTCTCATCCGGTGTCATATCAGGATTCTCATAAACCGCGTGCTGAAATTCATCGACTGTCACACCGTAAGGAATAAACAAAACTCTTCCGGTAAGATGTGTAAATAAAAATTTAGCCGTATCGTCTTCAAAAAATAAACTCATCCATGGCCAGGTAATGAATTCCATACTCATCGAATGTATCTCACACGCTTCAAGAGTAGGCGAAGTATATTCCGGCACTTCAAAATTTCTGCTTTCAAATGCCTGAAAAGCATGTCCGGCTTCGTGAGTCAGAACAGTCACATCGTGCGAGGTTCCATTCATATTGGAGAATATAAAAGGACTTTTATAATCAGGTATGAAAGTACAGTAACCGCCGCCTTGTTTTCCATTTCTGTTATCAAGATCCATTAATCCGTGATCCGACATGAATTCAAAGAACACTTTTGTATCCGGTGACAATTCGGAATACATTATCTTTGCTTTATCGTTTATCCATTCAGGCGAACCTTTTGGAAAAGCATTTCCGGATTTGAATATTAAATTCAGATCATAATAATGCAGATCATCGTATCCGAGTCTTTTCTTCTGAGCATCCTTTATCTCTTCAGCAACCGGCACTATATATTCTTTTACACTGTCTCTGAAATTCTGAACATCGTCCCTGTTATATCCTGTCCTGCGATGTCTGTCATAAGCCATGTCAATAAAATCTTTATAGCCAAGTTTTTTTGCCATTTGTGTTCTTACTTTTACAAGATCATCATATATCCTGTCAAACTGTTTTTCATTATCCTCATAAAATTTCCATCTTGCGGAGTTAGCATTCTTTCTGACTTCTCTGTCTGAAGACTCAATAAAAAAGGACATTCCGGTGAGATTCCTTTCTTCTCCCTCAAAATTTATTTTAGCTGATGCGCAGAGTTTTATGTATTCTGTTACAAGTTCATTTTCTCTTTTAAGATCATCTATAATTTCATCATTAAAAGTTTTAAGATTTAACTCAGCAATATTGAACAGGTGTTTGCCGTAATGTTTTTCAAGTTCAGGTCTGAATTTAGAATTTAAAAGTATTTCATAATATTTATGAATTAAGCTTCCGTACAAAGGCAGGTTTTTGTCAAAATATTTTTTCTCATCTTCATAGAATGTGTTTTCAGTATCACCGGTATAACGGATCGAAGCTATCTTATTCATAGTTGAGAAATGATTTCTCTTTGCGTTTATCTTATTGATTATATCTATCTGCTCTTTTGCTCCGGATGCTTCATTGAACTCATTGAATAAAATATTGAATTCTTCTTTGCATTTCTCAATATCAGGTCTTACATAAATAAAATCTTTAAATTTAATTGACAAAATTGTAGTCCTTTCTGAAGATCACTTCTGTTAAAATTTTTAAATTAAAAAATTAATTGATAATGTTTTTAAAATATCGATTATAATATTAAATTGAGATTCAATTCTCATGCAAGAGGTCAGAGGGCAGAGGTCAGAGGGCAGAGGTCAGAGGTCAGAGGTCAGAGGTTAGACGTCAGAGGTCAGGCGTCAGAGGTCAGAGGTCAGACGTCAGAGGTCAGAGGTTAGAAGTCAGACGTCAGAGGTCAGAGGTTTTAGCTCGTTTAGCTCGTTCCCAAACTCCAGTTTGGGAACGCAATTGCATATAAGACTCTGTTTCATATCTTAAAGTACTATTCTCCTCCTTCCCAAACCCCAGTTTGGGAAGGTTATAATCGAAGCAGAGCTTCTTGAACAAGTGCGTTCCCAAACTGGACAGACTGTCCGAAAACGCTATTGTGTTAATATGACAAGATGGTTAAATTGCAAAGAATTTTTTAACAAACTTTATGAGTAAAATCAAACATCAAATTAATCAGAGATTTATAGATTCTAATCACAGAAATGGAAGAGAAACTCCTTATATAACAGGATCAGATCGAAATCAGACTGTTATGTTTCCACCTTTGGTTGATGATTATGTTTCAAATGATAATCCTGTAAGATTTATAGAAGAATATGTTAAGCTTTTGGATTTAACTGAATTGGGATTTACACATTCGGTACCAAAACTAACCGGTCGTCCTTCATATTCTCCTTCGGATTTATTAAAGTTGTATATATATGGTTACTTAAAGAAAACTCGTAGCAGTAGGCAGTTGGCTCAACTTACTCATTTAAACGTTGAAGTATTCTGGCTGTTAAAAAAACTTCATCCGGATTTCAGAACAATCTCTGATTTTAGAAAGGATAATGTATCTGGCTTAAAGAAAGTATGTCAGGAATTTACAATAAAGTGTAAGAAGTTTAATTTATTTGGAGGTGAGTTGGTAGCCATTGACGGAAGTAAGTTTAATGCAGTCAACCATAACAGTAAAGTAATTAGTGCCAAAAATATAACAAAGCTTATCAAAGAGATTGATGAAAATATTGAAGATTATTTTCAAAATTTAGAGAGACAGGATTTAACAGAAGAATCGATAGAAGAAACAACAGCAGAAGATTTGAAAGCTGCAATTTCCAAACTAAAAAAGGACAGGGAAAATCTATCCAGGCTTCAGACGACACTAAAAGAATCGGGTGAAACACAAATAGCTCAAACAGATCCGGACTGCAAAAAGATGCGCACCGGACATCAGGGAATAGATATGTGCTACAATGTTCAGATAGCAGTTGACTCAAAACATAAATTAATAGTTGCTCATGATGTAACCAACGATACAAATGATCTGAATCAACTTGTACCACTGGCAGAGCAGGCTAAGGAGATGCTTGAAGTTGAGACTCTTAATGTTACAGCAGACAAAGGATACTTCAATGAAGAACAAATTGCTGAATGTGAAAGCAACAATATAAAATGTTATATACCTACTCCGGATAATTCAAAAAACAAATCGAAAGGATTATTTACATACAAGGATTTTACTTATGATAAAAAGAATGATCTGTATGATTGTCCCGGAAAAGAAAAACTAACACGAACAATAGAAGTAACCAAGCATGACAAACCAACAGTGATTTACAAAACCAAAGCTTGCAAAACCTGTAATTTGAAATCGAAGTGTACAACAAGCAAAGAAGGTCGTAGAATTTATCGAAACATTCATAAAGGATTAATAGAACCGATGCAAGAAAGAATGAAAGAAAATCCATCTATAGGGAATCAACGAAAATCAATAGTTGAGCATCCATTCGGAACTCTAAAACATACAATGGGACATGGACATTTTTTGATGCGTGGGAAAGAGAATGTTGCCGCAGAGATGAGTATGTCCGTATTGACCTACAATATGAAAAGAATTATGAATCTGTTTGGAATACCGACACTATTAGCAATAATAAATTATCTTTAGGGTTAATATAATATTGTTAATAGTGCAATTTTCAATTTTGCCTAATTTAAGGACTCAAATATCCCGAGACTCAAAAGTACAATAAATTATACTTGAATAAATCTGAGTTTTCGGACAGTCTGGGAGTTTGGGAACGAGCTTAGGAAAATAAAAAGAGATGATATTTCTCCTCCTTCCCAAACCCCAGTTTGGGAAGGTCATAATCGAAGCAGAGCTTCTTGAACAAGTGCGTTCCCAAACTGTCCGTTGCAGCGGACGGGGAACGAGCGGAAATTCTGCTTGACTCTTTTTCCGGACGAAGAGTGAGTAGTGGACGCATATATGCGTCCACTACAAGGAGATAAATAAACGTTTTCTGAAATAATACCTCAATACCCGAGATTATACTTGGTGATCGCCTTCATATACTGAGCTCTTTCGAATGCGCTCGGATCAGCGGCTTTCTTCTTGCTCATGCTTCCTATAAGTTGTGATACCGATTCATATTCTTTGATCTTCAGCCAGTTGACCATTTCGCTTTCAACAGTCTTAAGATATTCAATTCCATTTCTAAGTAAAGCAGAACACATCATAGTCACATTAGCTCCTACCATCATCATTTTGATTGCATCTTCAGCTGAATGAATTCCGCCTGTTGCAGCAAGATCAGCTTTTAAATTACCTTTGAGTATGGCTATCCATCTCATTGGAAGTCTCATGGATGCAGGACTGCTTAAAAGTAAATTCGGAAATACCTCAAGATTCTCAAGATCAATATCAGGCTGATAAAATCTGTTGAATAATACCAGAGCGTTGGCTCCTCCTTCATCAAATTTCTTTGCCATGTTTGCCATGTTTGTAAAGAAAGGACTTATCTTAAGCGCAACCGGAATATCAACTGTATCTTTTACCGCATGAAGGATTTTGAGATAAGTATTTTCAACTTCCGATCCGGTAAGATCAGGATTAGTCGGTATATAATATATATTAAGCTCCAGTGCATCTGCGCCCGCTTCTTCCATTTTCCTGGCGTACTCTGTCCAGCCGCCTTCCGTCGAACCGTTGAGACTTGCTATGACAGGAATATCTACAGCATGCTTGGCTTTTCTTATATGCTCAAGATACTGATCCGGCCCTACTTTATATTCATCATGATCAGGGAAATATGATAAAGATTCTGCAAACGCTTCAGTTCCGATTGTAGTGTGATAATCAAGTTCGAGCTGCTCAAGCTTGATCTGCTCTTCAAACAGAGAATACAAAACCAAAGCACCCGCACCGCTGTCTTCCATTTTCCTTATGTTATCTATCTTTTCAGATAATGGTGAAGCCGATACTACCAAAGGAGAACGAAGCTCCATCCCCATGTATTTTGTTTTCAGATCCATTTTTTTTAATTGATAGTTGATAATTGATAGTTGATAGTTTCATAACTACAGCATTTGTAATTTGTAATTTGTAATTCTAAATTCGTAACTCGTAACTTTTAACTTTTAACTTTTTCATCGTATCTTTCCGCCATATACTTATAAAACGCATATCTCTCATTCACATTATGCTGCGCCTGCAGATAAAGTTCTTTCGCAACTTCCGGTCTCGTCTTATGAAGCATCTTGAATCTTCCTTCCATGTTCATATATTCTGCTACTTTTATCTTTGGCTCTTTCGAATCAAATGTAAACGGATTTATTCCTTTTTCAATATTATCAGGATTGAATCTGTAAAGCAGCCACTGACCTGAGTCAACAAGCGCTTTCTGATTCTTAAGCGGTGAATTCATATTAATACCATGCGCTATGCAATGACTGTAAGCAATGATCAGCGATGGTCCGTCATAAGCTTCCGCTTCTAAAAATGTCTTTAAAGTGTGATCATCTTTTGCACCGATCGCGACTGTAGCAACATATGCATTCTCATAAGACATTGCCATCAGCCCGAGATCTTTCTTTTTCGATGCTTTACCGCCGGCTGAGAATTTTGCTATAGCGCTGAGCGGCGTTGACTTTGATGTCTGTCCGCCTGTATTTGAATAAACTTCCGTATCAAGCACGAGTATGTTTACATTCTTTCCGGACGATATTACATGATCAAGTCCGCCGAATCCAATGTCATATGCCCATCCGTCACCACCGATTATCCAGACCGATTTTTTTACTAAATAATCCGCAAGCGTAAGAAGTCTTTTTGCTCCATCTTCTTTTACATCCATCAATTTTTCCCTGAGCAGCTGAACTCTTTTTCTCTGAAGCAATATTCCCATATCATCTTTCTGATCAGCATTTAATATTTCATCAATTAATTTTTCACCAAGCACTGATGAATATTCCTGTACCAGTTTGTATGCATGCTCTCTGTGTTTATCTATCGCAACTCTGAATCCGAGTCCGAATTCCGCATTATCCTCAAATAAAGAATTTGACCATGCAGGTCCGCGTCCATCGGAATTTACTGCCCATGGAGTAGTCGGCAGATTTCCGCCGTAGATCGACGAACATCCAGTAGCATTTGCAATGACTGCTCTGTCACCGTACAACTGTGAAACTAATTTTATATAAGGCGTCTCGCCGCAACCTGAACATGCTCCCGAAAATTCAAACAAAGGTCTCTGTAATTGCTGCTGACGAATGTTTGTAATGTTTAACTCCGTTCTTTCTCTCTCAGGTATATCAAGGAAAAATTCCCAGTTGTCCTCTTCCTGATCTCTTAAAGGTATCTGCGGCATCATATTCAATGCTTTTCTGCTTGTATCTGTTTTATCTTTCACCGGACATACTTCATAACATACCCCGCAGCCTGTGCAGTCTTCAGGTGCAATCTGAATAGTATATTTCTGACCTGCAAAATCCCTGTCCTTTGCATTTGTACTTTTAAATGTAGCAGGTGCGTTATCAAGCAACTTCTCGTCATATACTTTTATTCTGATGGTAGCATGCGGACAAACGATCGCGCATTTACCGCATTGAATACATATACTCTCATCCCAGACGGGTATATCGAGCGCAATATTCCTTTTCTCCCATTGAGCTGTAGCTGACGGGAAAGTACCGTCAACAGGGAATGAGCTTACCGGCAGACTGTCTCCCCTTCCGGCTATAATTTCACCTAAAACATCTCTTACATACTCAGGTGAGTTTTCAGGAACAGGCGGTAAAATATCAAATACACCTGTTACTTTTTCAGGGATTTTAATTTCATATAAATGACTGAGAGTATTATCAACTGCCATAAGATTTAATTTAACTATCTCGTCACCTTTTTTTGAATAGGTCTTTCTAATTGATTCTTTAATTTTTTCAATGGATTCCTCTTTCGGTAATATTCCTGAAATTGCAAAAAAGCAAACCTGCATTACGGTATTGATCCGTCTGCCCATTCCGCTTTCCTCTGCAACTTTCTGAGCATCTATTGCATACAATTTTATTTTTTTATCAATAATGGTTCTCTGTGTTGCAATTGGAAGAGTGTCCCAAATTTCCCCACTTTTTGATGGGGAGTTGATAAGGAATGTTCCGCCTTCGACTATATCTTTCAGCATGTCAGTCTTTTCTAAAAATACGGGCTGATGACAAGCTATGAAGTTTGCTTTTGATATCAGATATGCAGATCGAATCGGCTTAGGTCCAAATCTCAGATGCGATACCGTCATAGTTCCGGCTTTTTTTGAATCATAAACAAAATATCCCTGTGCATAAAAATCTGTGTTTTCACCTATAATTTTGATCGTATTTTTATTCGCTCCTACAGTTCCATCCGAACCAAGTCCGTAAAACATTGCTCTGACCACTTCTTTTGGTTCAATGTCAAATCCGGGATCATATTCAAGACTGGTATTTGTAACGTCGTCATTTATTCCGATAGTAAAATGGCTCTTTGGAGTCTCTTGTGAAAGATTATCATAAACTCCTTTAACCATTGCAGGTGTGAATTCTTTTGAAGATAAACCATATCTGCCGCCGACTATTTTTGGTAGTGATTTAAAATTGCTTATGCCTTCTGAAAAAGCTTCAAAAACAGCATTTACACAATCCTGATAAAGCGGCTCGCCTGTTGCTCCCGGCTCTTTGGTTCTGTCTAATACTGCTATAGATTTTACTGTTGAAGGAATAGCATCAGTAAATCTTTTTATGTCAAACGGTCTGTATAACCTGACTTTCAATAAACCAACTTTTTCCCCTTTTGCCATCAGATGATCGACAGTCTCTTCAACTGTATCACAGCCGGAAGCCATAATGACTATAAGCTTTTCAGCTTCAGGATGACCGTAGTAATCAAATAATTTATACTGCCTTCCGGTAAATCCGGCAAGCTTATCCATATTTTTCTGTACAATATCGGGGCAGGCGTCATAGTATTTATTAACCGTTTCCCTGTTCTGAAAGAATACATCCGGATTCTGAGCAGTTCCTCTTATAAAAGGATGATCAGGCGACAGGGCTCTTTTTCTGTGAGCTGTCACGAGTTCCTCGTCTATCATTTTTCTGATAATATCTTCGGATATCATCTCGATCTTATCAACTTCGTGTGATGTTCTGAATCCGTCAAATATTGAAAGAAACGGTATTCTGGACTCCAGTGTAGAAGCCATAGCTATCAATGTCATATCCATAACTTCCTGAACTGAAGCTGCAGCAATCATTGCAAAACCTGTTGATCTTGCAGCCATTATGTCACTGTGATCACCGAAGATCGATAAAGCATGAGTTGCGATCGAACGGGCGGTTATATTGAACAAAGCCGGAGTAAGTTCCCCGGCGATCTTGTACATATTTGGTATTTTTAAAAGTAAACCCTGTGAAGCGGTGAAAGTGGTTGTAAGTGCTCCGGATTGGAGCGAACCGTGGGCAGTTCCTGCCGCACCTCCCTCACTTTGCATTTCTATGACTGTTGGGACTATGCCCCAGATATTTTTGATTCCTTTTGAAGACCATTCGTCTGCGAGTTCTCCCATAGTGGACGATGGTGTGATCGGATAGATAGCGCAGACCTCATTACAACGGTAAGCTATGTAAGCAGCGGCTTCGTTTCCGTCTATTGTGGCGTATTTCTTTGCATTCATTTTCCCTGATTTGTATTTAAATTAGATCAACAGGAAATACTCTATGTTATATTTATAGAAATGATTTTCCTGTTTAGCGTTAATAATACAAATTCAGTGCAAGAATGATACCAAAAGTTTAAAAAGTATTGGGTATTGGGTATTGAGTATTGGGTATTGGGTATTGAGTATTGGGTATTGGGTATTGGGTATTG
>JAGQWH010000082.1 GCA_020437545.1 Ignavibacteriota bacterium | reverse complement strand
TTATTATAAATTTTATATTTTTGATTTATTGGATTGTTGCGGTGATATTAGAATTTATTTATCCATTTACAATATAATATATTATAATTATTATGCCTTAATTAATTAAGGATTATGGATGAAAAATTTTTTGATGTAGCTTCTCCGGCTTCTAAGATAAAAATAGATATTGTTAGTAAATATTTTTTTTCTTGGTCAAAAGTAATAGCTCCTAGAACACCTGGCAACATTGCATATATAGATTTATTCTCCGGTAAAGGTATTTATGATGATGGAACAAAATCTATTCCTGTTTTAATAATTGAAAGTGCAATTAGAGAAAAATTAATTGGTAAAAAATTAATTACAATTTTTAATGATTCATCACATTCCAAAGAACTAAGTAAAGCTATCAATTCTATTACAGGAATTAATTCTTTAAATAATTTTCCTATAATTAAAAATTCAATCATAGATAATGATTTTGCAGAAAACTTTAGCAAAATTAAATTAATTCCCACTTTATTGTTTGTTGATCCTTGGGGTTACAAAGGTATTTCAATAAAATTAATTCAATCTGTTTTAAAAGACTGGGGTTGTGATTCAATATTTTTCTTTAATTACAATAGAATAAATATGATGATCGATAATCCAATATTAGATAAACATTTAAATATAATATTCGGAGAAAAAAGAGCAAAAAAAATTAAAAGCGAAGTTAAAAATTTAAGTCCTATAAAAAGAGAAAAATTAATTTTGAATGAACTATATGAAGGACTTAAAGAAATTGGAGGAAAATATACTATTCATTTCAGATTTACAGATGATAAAGGCAAGAAAACCAGTCACCATTTAGTTTTTACTACAAAAAATGTTTTGGGGTATTCTATGATGAAAGATATAATGGCAAAGGCAAGTTCGAGCTTTGAAGACGGTGTACCGTCATATACTTATTCACCTATTTTGCAATCAGAAATAAACTCCTTGTTTCCTAAAATTACCGAATTGGAATTTTCAATGTTAAATAAATTCAAATGTAAACAATTAACCGTTAAAGAATTATACCAATCTGACAGTATCAATAAACCATTTATAAGTAAAAATTATAAGGAAGTTCTAAAAAAACTAGAATCTGAAGGAAAAATTATTGCTAATCCACCCCAAGAAAAAAGAAAACCGGGAACATTTGGCGATAATGTTAAAATCACATTTATTTGAATTATCAAATTTAAATTATTTTTTAATGTCAAAATCTTCCATAGAATGGACACAAATGACCTGGAATCCTACAACCGGATGTAACAAAGTTTCAGCGGGTTGCAAGTTTTGTTATGCTTTAACAATGTCTAAGAGACTGAAAGCAATGGGTCAGAAGAAATACGAGAATAGTTTTAAACTGACAATTCATCCGGATACTCTGGAGATTCCTTACACCTGGAAGAATCCGAAAACTGTATTTGTAAATTCTATGAGTGATCTATTTCATAAAAATATTCCTTTGGATTATATAAAGAAAGTTTTCAAAGTAATGAATGATAATCAACAGCATACATTTCAGATACTAACGAAAAGAGCGGATTTGCTTGCTGAATATGATAAGAAAAATCAATTAAATTGGACTCCGAACATATGGATGGGAGTATCGGTCGAAGATGAAAGAGTTACTGAAAGAATCAATCTTTTGAGAGATATAAAAGCCGAGATTAAATTTTTATCATTAGAACCTCTGATCGGTCCAATTCAAAATTTAAATTTACAGAATATTGACTGGGTAATTGTTGGCGGTGAATCCGGATTCAAGGCTAGACCTTTAAAGAAAGAATGGATAATAGAGATAAAGAATATATGTAAAGATATGAAAGTACCTTTTTTTTTCAAGCAATGGGGTAAACCTGAATTTAATGTAAATCGAAAAGATCCAACAATTGATAAAAAAAATATTAACCATGCGAAAGGTGGTTGTCAGCTTAACGGGAAAATTTATAGAGAACTTCCAGTAAAAAAGAGATCTACTTTAAAAGTAGCATAAAAAATTTTTATATAACTAATATTAAAAATTAAAACAAAAGGAGTAAAAATGGGAGATTTAGTAAAACAAATATGCGAGAAAACCGGAATATCAGAAGAAGATTCAACAACAGCAGTTAAACTCGTTCTGGACTTTTTGGATAGTAACTTAACATCGGAGTGCAAAAAGAAAATAAATGAATTATTCGGAAAAGGATATGGAACTAGTTATGGTAAGGATTACGGGAATTCATAAAATTGTTTGAAAAGTAACAATAAATTAAGTTTATTTCTAGTTATAAATCTTTTATATCCTGTCTACGCTGAGTGCTTGTAATAAATTGTTCATAGAGAAAATTTTGGAACACGCAGGAGACGCTGCGAGGAAAAAAAATAAAAAAATATGAAACCATTATTTAACATATCAGGATTTTTGATTCTGTTATACGATTTGTTAGTTTGTACTAGTTTTGCTCAAACAGAATTTAATACGACTTTAATGAATTCGACATATAAGATTTACGGAGTTGATAAAATAGATTCTAACAAAATTAATATTGGAACATGTTTTATTGTAGGTAAGCAAGTTTCTAATGATTCAAATTTTTACTCGTTTGTTTTAGTTACTGCAAAACATGTCTTAGATGGAATAAACAATGATTTTGCATTTCTAGAACTCAGATTAAAAGACTCAATAAATTTTTATGATAAAGTCCCTTTCAAAATAAAAATAAAAAATAATGGAATTCCAATTTGGAATGAGTTAAAAGATAGTAGTATAGATATAGCAGCTATGTTTATTCCCTTACCTGAAAAATTTGTTGATCAATTTAGTACTTCTTTTTTGCCTATGAGTTTTTTATCTAATGATTCAATTTTTGAATCTATCGAAATCCATCCTGGTGACAATCTATTTTGTTTAGGATATCCAGCCGGAATCTCTTCTAATGATTTTGGATTTCCTGTACTAAGAAGTGGGTTAATATCATCTTATCCTTTATTCCCATCAACAAATATTAAAAGTTTTTTATTGGATACAGAAGTTTATCAAGGTAATAGCGGAGGACCCGTATATTTGTATCAGCAATCAAGAGTTATTGAGATGAATAATGTCTTTAAAACTTTTGCTACAATTGTTGGAATTTTAACTCAACAAATTTTATATCCGGATGAATTAATTGTTAGTGATTCCATAACATTAAAAGAGAATAAACCATTAAAACTTGCTAAGGTTATCCCGGCTCATTTTATAAGGCAAGTGATAAATACATTACCTGAAGTACTTAAATGAAATAAAAGTTTCGCCGGCTTTAGTTGTTCAAAAAGTTTGCATTATCCAATTCTTAAAATTATTAACACTCTTTTGCAAACTTTTTGGTAACTTACAACAAAACGCTTTTAATGAAGGAACCACTTTGAAAATTGAAAAGACTTGACTTATCAAATTCTAATTTTAACCCAGAATTTTAAGTTTTGATCAATCCAAAATTACAATATTTATTGTTCACGAATATCTGCAATTTTACTACTCAGTAGAATCTTCATCAGTTTATATACTCATTAAATCGAAGAAAAGACCGTTGATAAAACAATAAGCTCGGTAAGAGGTATATGGCTTATGAAATTGTCAAAAGGTTAAGAGAATCAGGAAAGCTGAACTACTTTCATTGATGTCAAAGGTTGTATCACCTTCTGCTCGAAATAAGGCTATAAAACATGAAGTATTTGAAGAGTCTTTTGAAAGTAAGGTAATTGTCACGTAAAGATTTCTAAGACAAAAATTTATTTAAATTCATTGAATCCTCCATTAGGGAAATGGAATTTTTTTGAAGAATAACTTGCGTAAGGTTTTTTGTTTTTAAGGAGTTGTTAAAACATTAAAATCAAATAAATTTCTGATTACTTATGGTTATCCTGATCATCTTTTTTTTACCAGCACCATATTTCTCAATTGAATCAAACGATTAGAATAGGTAAATTGCGATTCACTTAAAATTAAATAAATTACATTGTTATGAAATATCCTGCTTCTTTAAAGTATACAAAAGATCATGAATGGGTAAAAGTGGAAGATAATATTTGTACGATAGGTGTTACGGATTATGCGCAGAGTGAGCTCGGAGATATTATTTATCTTGATATTACTGCTGCTGAAGGTACTGAAGTAAAGATGGGTGAAAGCATTGGTTCGATAGAAGCAGTGAAAACAGTTTCAGAGGTATACTCACCGGTTTCCGGAAAAATTACAGAGGTGAATAATTCAATAAATGATAATCCTTCTGTTGTAAATACTGAACCTTATGAAGGCGGATGGATCGTGAAGATCGAATACAACAATGCAGATGAAATCAGCAATTTAATGGATTCAGAAGCATATAAAGAATTAACCGGAGCTTGATCAGATCTGTTCAGATCTGAATAACCATTTCGAATAAATACTTATTTCTGAATATTAGTTTGTAAATAATATTTGCAAATGTTCTTTGAAATTATTTGAAACATTATAATAATAGTAATTATTGTAAAGGAGTCTAAAGATGTTTAAGATCAACATTCATAATCTTAAAGAAGGTGAACAGAGATATGAGTTTACGGCTAAGCAGGAAGATCTTGATCTTGGCGATGTTGAATTCACTATTCCGGAATCACTAAAAGTTATTGTTGAATTATATAAGATAGACAGTCAGATCTCACTAAAAGTATTTCTTAAAGGGAAAATTGAATATAACTGTGACAGATGTCTTGAAAAATATACAGATAAAATTGATACGGAGAATGATCTGATTTATAAATTTGAATTCCGTGAATTACAGAATGACGCAGATCAGGATGAAGAAATAAAGTTTATTTCACCCAGCACGGTGTATGTCGATCTTAAAGAAGATCTGAGGGATTTTATACTTCTTTCGATTCCTTTAAGAAAAGCACCTGAAGAAACAGACGGAATATGTTCCTTTTGCAATAAAAATATAAATGAAATATTAAATATCCGGGAGCAGGAAGATATTAATCCTGTCTGGGAAAAACTGATCAAATCAAAAACTAAATAAAAAAATAAAAATATAATAAAATGCCAAATCCAAAAAGAAGACATTCAAAAGCCAGAGGCAGAAAGAGAAGAACACATTACAAAGCAACTGCGCCGACTTTGATGTCATGTCCAAATTGCAGTGAAATGAAATTATCTCACAGAGTATGTCCGTCCTGCGGTTTTTATGACAGCAGAAGCATTGTAATTCCTAAGAAATAATTAAGGAATAACAGGAAAGTATATTCAGATCATCTCTGTAGATTCCATAATTTATTTTCACAGAAATTAATTCACTGATAATTCTGATTAACATATGGATAAGATTAAAATAGCGGTAGATGCAATGGGAAGTGATGAAGCGCCGCTTAATGATGTCTCAGGCGCTATTATTGCTGCAGAGTTAAAACCCGATCTGCTTGAGATCATTCTAGTCGGGAAAAAGAAACTTATTGATGATGAACTCTTCAAGCACAAGGTAAAGCTTAAGAACATAAGTGTTGTAAATGCTGAAGATGTTGTAACAATGGAAGATTCTCCAACGGAATCTTTAAAATCAAAACCTGATTCTTCCATAAGTGTTGGAATAAACTTAGTTAAGGAAAAAAAGGCAGATGCTTTTATAAGCGCCGGAAATACAGGTGCCGTAATGACAGCATCTATTTTGAAATTAGGAAGAATTGACGGAGTAGGAAGACCTACGATAGGTTCTATTTTTCCGTCTGATGTTGGAAACACAATGGTCTTTGACGTCGGTGCATCAGTTGACTGCAAACCCAAACACTTGCTTGAATATGCTATCATGGGAAATATTTACATGAAAAACATCTATGGTGTAAGTAATCCGAGAATAGGTCTTTTAAGCGTAGGTGAGGAAAAATCAAAAGGTGATTCTCTCACTTTTGAAACTTATGAACTACTGGAAAAATCAGGATTGAATTTCATAGGAAATGTAGAAGGAAGAGACATACTCAGAGGAAAAGCTGAAGTGATAGTATGTGACGGATTTGTTGGTAACGTTATACTGAAGTTTGCCGAAGGAGTGCTTGATGTGATCAAAGGAAAATTCAAAGCATATGCAGCTCAGGGATTTTTCAAGAAGCTATGGATAGGAATGATGTACGGAACATTGAAAAATGTCGTGCTTAAGGATTTTGATTATCAGGAATACGGAGGAGTACCATTACTTGGAATAAACGGTATTACAATTATAGGTCACGGAAAATCATCTCCAATAGCAATTAAGAACATGATCTTAAAAGCTGAAGAAATGGTTGTTAAGAATGTGAACGAAAAGATCAGGGATTCGATCAGTAAATAGGATTTAAGATATTTGATCTTTTAACTTTATAAAGTTTATAAACTGTCTTTATTATTAAAGCAGTTAGAAGTATATTTGCAAAATAAATTAAACAGAAATAACTACAAATGGCCAAACAACAAACATTTGCCGATAAAGCGAATAAATTAGGAAAAAAATCGGATAACATAGTAATGTGTCCGGATACAAATGTAGAAACCAAACTCATAAATGTGAGAATAGTTGATACCATAAAAACAGACAGAGGGACATTCAAATTTCTCGACAGAAATATGAAAGTTTATGAGTCTACCTATAAACCTTACAAAAAATAAGAAAAACTAAAAGGAGAAATATTAAATGTCAAAGGTATGTAAAGTTACCGGCAAAAGACCATTAACAGGAAACAACGTCTCTCACGCCAATAATAAAACAAAGAGAAGACAACTTCCTAATCTTCAGAAGAAAAGAATCTGGATAGAAGAAGAAAAAAGATGGGTAACAATAAAAGTATCCGCAAACGGATTAAAGACAATTGATAAAAAAGGTACCGGAATACTTGTAAATGCATGATCTTCAGAATGTCAGAAAAGGAATAAGCATTATTATTCCGGCACTCAATGAAGAAAAATTAATAGAAAGAACATTAAGTCAGTTCACAAAAGAAGTCAGAAGCAAATATGATCTTGAGATCATAGTAAGTGACGGAGGCAGTACAGATTCGACACTTTTAATTGCGGGAAAATATGCTGACAGGATAGTGGATTACAGAGAGAATTTTCCGCAGAACATCTCTCAGGGAAGAAATGCCGGTGCTATGGATTCTCAGAGAGATGTTCTTATTTTTTTTAATGCGGATACGATCATAAGAGATCCTGAACTGTTCTTTAATGAAATATGCAAAGACATTTCGGATGATAATATTTCAGCAGTTGCATGTAAAATAGAAGTATTTCCGGAAGAAAGAAAACTCTCGGATACTATTTTTCACGGCTTTTATAATAATTATACTGCAATGCTCAATAAGTTTTTCATGGGCATGGGAAGAGGTGAATGTCATATTATACCAAGGAAAAATTTTCTTAAGGTAAATGGATATGATGAGAGTTTAGCTGCTGGAGAAGACTTTGATCTGTATAAGAGGTTAAGAAAATTCGGTAAGATCAAGTTCAGAAGGGATCTTGTAATTTATGAATCCCCGAGACGATACAGAAGATTCGGTTATCCAAGAGTGATCTGGGACTGGGGAAAAAATTCGGTCTCGGTTTTTTTATTTAAAAAATCAATATCGAAGGAATGGGAAGCAATCAGGTAGTTAAAAGTTAAAAGTTGAAAGTTAAAAGTTGAAAGTTAAAAGTTGAAAGTTTATAATTAATAGTAAATTGATAAAATTTTAGTGCCGTTAATATATTTTTGCATAATTAATAGATAACTGATAACTGATAATTGATGATTGATGGCAGATTTTTTGAAGTTCTTTCACATAATAATAAAGACGGACTTAAGGCAAGAGCCGGAATTATCAGAACAGATCATTCTGAAATCCTTACACCTGTGTTTATGCCGGTCGGAACGTTAGGAACGGTCAAAGCAGTTGAACAAAGGGAGCTTCATGAATTTGATACCAGGATCATACTCGGAAATACTTATCATTTATTTCTGAGACCCGGTACTGAAGTACTTGAAAATGCCGGCGGTCTTCATAGATTTATGAACTGGAATAAAAGCCTCTTAACTGACAGCGGCGGTTTTCAGTTTTTCAGCCTGTCAAAATTAAATAAGAATAATGAAGACGGAGTTGAATTTTCATCACATCTAAACGGTGATAAATATTTTTTTACACCTGAGAAAGTGGTCGATATTCAGAGAATAATAGGATCTGATATCATGATGCCGCTGGACGAATGTCTGCCGCATCCTTCTGAAAAGAACATTGTTCGTAAATCAATTGACCTTACAACCAAATGGGAAAAAAGATGTTTTGAGCATTTGAAAAAAACTGAAGACAGATACGGTCATAGTCAGAAATTATTTTCAATAAATCAGGGCAGTACATTTCCTGAACTCAGAAAAAAAAGCATTGAAGACCTTGGAGAAATTGATTTTGACGGTAATGCAATAGGAGGACTGGCTGTCGGTGAAGATATTAATCTGATGTATGATACAGTTGATCTTTCAACGGATATAATGGCTTATGATAAGCCAAGATATCTAATGGGAGTGGGCACTCCGCTTGATCTGCTGAACTGTGTGGAGCGGGGTATAGACATGTTTGATTGTGTAATGCCGACAAGAAATGCCCGACACGGCAGAATATTTACAACCAAAGGTGAAATAAATATCAAAAGCGCTAAATATAAAAATGATTTTAATTCGCCTGATGAAGAATGCAAGACCTATACTTCTGAAAATTTTTCACTGGCTTATCTGAGACATTTGTTCATAAGTAAGGAGATCCTCGGAGTTCAGCTAGCTTCACTCCATAATACTGGTTTTTATTTATGGTTAATGAAAAAGATCAGGGAGGCAATTATCAATGACAGCTTTAAGGAATTCAAGAGTGATTTTATAGATAAATACAGAAACAGCAGATAAGATATTTTAAGATTTAAATTTCAACAAATAATTAACATTTAAATAATACAGAAAGGAAATAAATCAATAATGAATTTAATATTATTACAACAGGCACCGGGAGGAATGGAATCAATATTGTCTTCCATAGTTCCGTTTTTATTGATCATAGTTATCTTTTATTTTCTGATATTAAGACCTCAGCAAAAGAGACAGAAAGAAAGAGCACAGCTTCTCGAATCGATAAAAAAAGGAGATAAGGTAATTACATCAGGAGGAATTCACGGCATAGTTGAGGGAATAGAAGAGAAAACTTTACTTATAAAAGTATCGGACACTTTAAAATTAAAGATGGAAAGATCAGCAGTATCTACTATTATTGGAGTAACAGATGTCGAGCCTGAAAGAAAGTCTTTATTAGGCGGTTAAGAAGAACGGGAAAACGGAATGATTAATTTCAGTCAGAAAACATGAAATCAAAAAACAAAAATTTTAAGTTAAGCAGCATCGAGTCAGCGGTTACCGATTTTAAGAATGGAAAAGTTGTTATCGTAGTTGATGATGAAGACAGAGAAAATGAAGGTGATATGATATTCTCAGCTGAGAAGTCAACACCGGAGCTGATCAATTTTTTATCGAAGAACGGCAGGGGACTGATGTGCGTACCTATGGAAGAGGACAGACTTGATGAACTCGATCTTGCTATGATGACAAAGAAAAATACGTCTCTTCATGAGACACCATTTACAATGAGTGTTGATTACCGGCACGGAACCACTACGGGTATCTCAGCATCGGACAGGAATAAAACGATTTTATCTTTAATTTCGAAAAAGACAAAACCTGAAGATCTTGGCAGACCCGGTCATATTTTTCCTCTCAAGTCAGTACCGGGTGGTGTGTTAAGAAGAGCAGGGCATACGGAAGCAACAGTGGATCTGGCAAAATTAGCCGGTCATTTTCCTGCAGGAGTATTATGTGAAGTGATGAAAGATAACGGAGAAATGGCAAGACTGCCGGATCTGTTTGAGATCGCAGACAGGTTAAAACTGAAAGTGATATCTATTCAGGATCTGATCCAGTACAGACTAAAGAAAGAGAAGTTAGTTGAAAGACTTGTAGATGCAGGACTTCCAAGCGAGTTCGGAAAATTCAAGATAGTATTATATAAGAGTAAAGTAGATTCAAAAGAACATATTGCAATAGTAAAAGGAAAAATCGATCCTGAAAAACCTGTTTTAGTAAGAGTTCACTCGGAATGTCTGACAGGCGATATCTTCGGTTCTCTGAGATGCGACTGCAGACCGCAATTACTTGAGTCATTAAGGATGATAGAGCAGGAGGGAAACGGAGTAGTATTGTATATGAGGCAGGAAGGCAGAGGAATTGGTCTTCACAACAAACTCAAGGCATACAATCTTCAGGAGAAAGGTAAGGATACCGTTGAGGCAAACCTGGAACTAGGATTTAAAGCTGATCTCAGGGATTACGGTGTAGGGGCTCAGATTTTAAGGGATCTTGGAGTCAGGAAAATGAGACTGCTTACAAATAATCCGAAGAAAGTAGTTGGACTTAATGCTTATGGTCTGGAAATTACAGAAAGAGTACCTATTGAAATAGTTTCAAATCCGGATAATGAAAATTATTTACAAACCAAAAAAGATAAACTGGGACATTTGCTATTGATAAATTCCCGGGAATTAATTAACAGAAATATTAAAAAAAGGAAAAAAATTAACTAATGATGAAAACATCTGATGTAGTTTATTTAACAAAATCAAGATTAGTAGAAATAGAGAATGAGTTGATAGAATTAAAGACTCAGGGAAGGAAAGAGATTGCCGAAAAAATTGCAGAAGCAAGAGCACACGGAGATCTGAGTGAAAATGCCGAATATGATGCAGCTAAAGAAGCGCAGAGTCATCATGAATTCAAGATCGGAAAGCTTGAAGTAATGCTGTCTAAGGTAAAGATAATTTCACCTGAAGACATGCCTGATAATGAAGTTTATATATTATCAGTTGTAAAAGTACTCGACATAAAGGCAAAAGAGGAAATTACTTTTACTCTTGTCTCACCTGAAGAAGCAGATTTTGAAATGGATAAGATCTCAGTTACTTCACCGATAGGAAAAGCTCTTTTGGGTAAGAAGAAAAATGAAGTAGTAGAAGTTGATGTACCTGACGGAATGATAAAATATAAAATTCTTAACATATCTAAATTAATATAAAAATGGCTAAAAAGAATTATGCTGATTTTAAAGTAGGATTGTTTGTATTTGTCGCTGCGCTTGTAGTATTGTTGTCAATATTCTGGGCTAAAGGATTCAGTGTAGGTCTTGAGATGCAGGAGTACGCTGTATATTTTCCTAAAGTCAGCGGTATAAATGAAGGCGACATGGTAAGTGTAAACGGAGTAAGAAAAGGAAAGATAGATAAAATAGAGCTGACAGGAGATTCCGTAAAGATCCTGTTCAGTATTGACAGAAATATTAAGATCAAAAAGGATTATGAAATTTATGTAGCTGCTACGGAGCTTACAGGCGGAAAAGTGCTATATATTGAACCCGGTAAGAGTACAGCTGATATGGATCCTTCTACACCTTTAAGAGGTAATCCGGGAGCAGATTTTGCATCACTGATGAACTCTTTTGCGGATATTACGACAGATGTAAAAAGTCTTATAGGCCAGTTTAAAACATCTACAGATAATCTGAATTCAGTTATCATGAATGTTAATGATATAGTCGGGGATGGAAATCTTAAAGGGAATATTAAAACAACAATGTCTAATCTTGCAACATCTTCGCAAAATCTGAATTTATTGCTTACGGACAGCAAGAACGGACTCAACAGAATTACTTCCAAACTCGAAAATACAGTCGGCAATGTTGACAACGTTGTAATTGAAAACGGAAATGAGCTGAAAAGCACGCTTCGGGATATTCAGACTCTTACAACATCAGTGGATACACTTGTTGGAAATCTTAATGTCGTAGTCGGACAGTTTCAGAACAAAGATAAAGGTATTGGAAAATTTCTTTCGGATGATGAATTCTTCAATAACATGAATGAGACTTTAGTTCAGATAGAAAAGCTTTCAAAGAATATCAGAAAAAACGGTGTTAAACTGAATATTTTTTAATACTTAAAATTTTTAAATAAAAAAAACCGGTTCAGCAATGATCCGGTTTTTTTTATGTGAAAAATTAAAGATTATTTTATTGCAAAGTGAATATCTATAGTGTTTGTAGTACCGACATTTCCAAGTGAATTAAAAGCATAGTCTACTGTATAATCATCAAGGAACTTAAAGCCAATTCCTGTAGAAAATCCTGCAAGACCAAGAGAGCTTCCGGTTTCAAGATTTACTCTCTGACCATTATCATAACCTATTCTGAATTTTACATTTTCACTGAAATCAAACTCACCTCCGACAGAAAGATTCTTAAATCTGTCAATAAAATCTCCGGTATCGTCTGTAAGGTCATCAAATTCAAATCTGACAGTAAGCGGCAGATGTTCCAGTTTTTTACTCAGACCAATTCTCAGATCAAGCGGAAGGTCTTCAGTAGTATTATTGTACTGAGATAGCTGAAAACCGGCATTAAGAAGACTGAGAGCAAAATTCCACTGTGTTTCGGGAAGTATGTACATAACTCCAAAATCTCCGGCAATAGCTGTTGAAGAGTATACATCAATTCCCGAATATATAAATTTCAGATTAACACCGTAGTGGAAATTATTTTTGTAAACATTTGAATATCCCAATGATAAAGCCATTTCATTTGCCGAAAATGTGCCGACACTGTTAGACTCCTCATCAAATTTTTCAAAACTGCCGTAATTTATATATCTGATTGCACCACCAAAATATCCGGCATCTTTATATCTTTGTCCGTAAGAAATAATTCCGGCATTGATATCAAGAAGATATTTATAAAATCCTGCTGCTGCCTGAGTACCTGTAAGAGTTGACATACCTGCCGGATTATAAAATATGGAATTTACATCATTTGTTGCTGAGATATAACTTCCCGCGAGTGCATTAGCCCTAGCGCTGACGTCTAATTTTAAAAAATTGTAAGTTGTATTTGTCTGGGATCTTAACTGGTTTGATGCTAAAACTACAAATAAAAGAACTAGAAACGGGTGGAAAGATTTTTTTATTTTCATTTTCTGAGTTTTAGTTATAATTAAATCTATAACTATTTATCATATGGTCTTTTTAATTTTAAATTAAAATAAGTTGGACAATAATAAAATAATAGATTGTGATTTTCAAGAACATTATTAACCTTTAATTAATTCATTTATTTAAGATAAAAAAACTATAAAATCAAAGTATTATCCATTATGGGAATAAATCTTTTTTAAAACTTCAGATGTGAAACTAACGTATTTGAATTTAATTTATTTGTTCAACGTTAATATTAACATTGAACAATTTGCACAATATCATTACTTTTAAAAAATAAAAACGGAGCAAAGAAATGAAATTAATATCCTTACTATCAAAGACTTTGTTATTGGTTGTATTACTGATAACATTTAATAAATCCGCACTTGCCGAAGATGTTATTTTTGCTACAGGTACTTACCAGGAAGTGCTTAGCCAGGCACAGAAAGAGAATAAGATCATAATGATCGATTTCATAACAGACTGGTGTAAATGGTGCGTGGAAACTGACAGAAAAGTATATACAAATCAGGAAGTTTCCGAATTTGCAAATGCAAATCAGATCAACTGGAAAATTGATGCCGAAAAAGGCGAGGGTCCTGATCTTGCAAAGAAATACGGAGTAAAAGGTTTTCCTACAATAATCTTTGCCGATGCAAATGGTGTTGAGATAGACAGAATTTACGGTTATTTACCTGCCGAACAGTTTCTTGCTAAGATGAAAGATTATAATAATGGTGTAAATACTTATGGAGCAATATCCAAAATGCTTGAAGCTGATCCGAATGATGCAACAGCTAATTATCTAATGGCTGAGAAAATTTCAACAAACGGACTTGACGGCGACGTGAAAGTTTATCTTGAAAAAACAATTTCCCTGGATCCTGCCAACGAAAAGGGTTATACTGATGATGCAAAATTCATGTTAGCGTATATTCAGGAAGATCCTGTTACAATTCAGTCCCTTATCAATGAATATCCAAATAGTGAAAAAGTAAAAGACGCATATCTGACACTTGCTTCCTATTATGCAGAAAAAGGCGATAATGAAACAGCGGAAAAAACTTATCAGGAAGCATTTACAAAATTCGGCAGCACAGATTTTGAAGTATCACAAAGCTATGGCGGATATCTTATCGGAGTTGCTTACGGCATAATGAAAGATGAAAAAGCGACTGATTCTGACAGAGAAAAAGCCATTACTTTAATGGAAAAATGTCTGCCGTATGTGCAGGGAACAGTCAATGAGGCGAGTGTTTATTATGTTTTATCTGATCTGTATCTTCAGAATAAAGATATTAAGAAAGCCAATGAATGTATAGATATGTCAATTAAGATCTATGATAAAAAAGCCTATCAGGATCAGAAGATCAAAATTAACAAACAGGAAGCCAATAAGTAACAATATAATTCTTCAACCCCACAATACAGATACCGGAAGATAAGTTTTAATTTATCTCCCGGTATTTTTTTTTCTGAATATCCTGTTCACATATTTTCCAAGCATATCAAATTCAATATTTACGGATTCTCCGGCTTTTAATTTGCTGAAATTTGTAAACTTAAATGTATGAGGGATTATTGCAACTTTGATGAGTACTTTTCCGGACCTTTCTTCGGGAATTGCAGCAATTGTAAGGCTTACGCCGTTAATGGCAATTGAACCAACCGGTATAATATTCTGACTGAATTTTGAACTGAATTCGATGAAATATTCCCAGCTGTCTTTTAACTTTTTGATTTCTTTTACTATTCCGGTACAATCAACATGCCCCTGTACAATATGACCATCCAGTTTAGACCTTAAAGTCATTGCTTCTTCGAGATTAACTAAGTAATCTAGCTTTAATGCACTTAGATTGGTTTTGCTCAAAGATTCTTTAATTGTAGTGAAATTGAATTCACCGGAATTTATATCTTCAACGGTCATACAGGCACCATTTATGGATACACTGTCACCAATTTTTAAATTCTTTGTGAATTTCTTATTTCCCGGTTTTACGGTAAATCTGATGCTGTCCTTATTGACAGTTCTGCTTACTATTTTACCGGTATCCTGTATTATTCCTGTAAACATTTTTATAATTAATTAATAGATCCTGATCGAATTGTCTGGTATAATTTAATTTTAAAGTATTTATTCCTGAAAGATCTTTAACCGAGAAGTCTCCGAAAGATGAAATTCCGGTTCCTATTATCTTCGGAGCTAAAAACAAATAAATTTCATCAAAAAGATCCGTTCCGGCAAATTGTGAGAACAGATTGGCTCCTCCTTCTACGAGTACACTGGCAATATTCATTTTGTACAATTCTTTCAAAATATCAGGTATTCTGATTTTACCATTTTTCAAATTAACCAAAATATCATTACTGCGGCTCGGTTTACAGTTGTTTGCTTTTACGATGAATGTCTTATCTTTATTTCTGTCAGTAAATATATTCAGTTTATCCGGAAGTTTTGAATTTGCATCAATTACAATTCTGTAAGGATCTCTGCCTCTGACATCTCTGACCGTCAGAGAAGGATCATCATACTCTGCAGTATTCCTGCCTATAAGCACAGCATCAAACTCATTCCGCAATTCATGTACAAACTTTCTGGATGCTTTTCCTGTGATCCATTTTGAACTGAAATTGTTTAATGCGATCTTTCCATCAATGCTCTGCGCTATTTTTAAACTGACATAAGGCATTTTTTTTGTAACAAATTTTATGAAGAATTTATTAAGTTCTTCACAATCGTCCCGGAGTATATTTATCTTAACATCTATTCCTGCAGCTTTGAGTTTTCTGATGCCCTTTCCGTTAACTTTTTTATATGGATCCTTCATTCCGATAAATACTTTTCCTATCTTTTTCTGAATTATAAGATCAGTGCATGGTAAAGTCTTTCCTGTATGGGAGCAGGGTTCAAGATTGACATATAATAAGCTGTTTCTTAAATCATATCCGTTTTTTTCTGCATCGGAAATCGCATTAACTTCCGCATGTGCCTTGCCGAATTTCCTGTGAAAACCTTTGCCGATTATTTTTTCATCTTTTACTACAACACTGCCAACAAGAGGATTAGGAGAAACATAACCTTTTCCTTTCATTGCAAGTTTAATGCATTCCATCATTAATAATTCATCTTTATTCATATCATTCAGTCCTGTTCATTCATTTTACTTTTT
>JAGQWH010000081.1 GCA_020437545.1 Ignavibacteriota bacterium | reverse complement strand
CTAACTACTAACTACTAACTACTAACTACTAACTACTAACTACTAACTACTAACTACTAACTACTAACTACTAACTACTCAATACTAGTTTTCCGTCATCAACGGATTATCCAGCGACTCTCTCGTCTGAATATAATCTTCAACTTTATATCTGTATGCAAGAAAGATAAATGCTACAGCCGTGACAAACATTAATCCGGCAAAGAACCAGAAGTATTCCGAACCGTTAAGTTTATAGGAACCGTCAGGATTCACAATGAATACATTGACAAGAGCAGTAATACCATTGCCAAGTGAAACACCAAGAAGCCAGAGACCCATGACAAAAGACTTCATGCCGTTAGGTGACTGGGTATAGGAAAACTCAAGACCTGTTATAGATACCATTACCTCAGCAGCAGTGAGTATCACATATGCCCAGAACTGCCATATAATACTCGGTGTACCTCCGGCTGAAATTGTAGTTTCCACTACAGCCAAAATTGCAAAAGAAAATCCCGCAAGGAAAAGTCCTATTGTGATTTTCCGTAAAGCCGTTAATGGAAAAAATTTATTTATAAACGGGTAAAGCGCGTAAGTAAAAAGCGGTATGAATACCATTATAAGTATCGGATTGATCGCCTGTATCTGAGATGCGAGAAGTTCAAATTTCACAAATCCCAGGTCAACCCATCTGTCCATTTTCTCCGATTGCAGAACCCAAGAAGATCCGGTCTGATCAAACAGCGACCAGAATATCGAAATGAAAATATACATCAGACTTAAATTCAAAATAGCCTTCTTACCGGCAGGGCTGAATATTTCTTTTTTGTAAGCCTTCCATCCGACAGGTGGTATTGCTATGAATTTTTGTCTTCCCATCCAGAATACTATCGTAGCAAGCAGCATCAGTAAACCCGGTAAACCAAAAGCTACGTGAGGTCCGAATTTTTCAAGCATTATCGGTATCAGAAGAGTTGATATTGCAGCTCCGAGATTTATTGAAAAGTAAAAATATCCGAACATTTTTTCGAGCAGCGATTTGTTCCATTCCTCAAACTGATCACCGACGTGCGCCGATACGCAGGGCTTGATCCCTCCTGCTCCGATTGCAATCAGCGTCAGTCCGATAGCTAGCCCGGTTCGTGATTCGTCTATTGCAAGAGCGAGATGTCCTAGTACATATACAATGGAAAGAATAATTATCGTCTTATATTTCCCCCAGAGCACATCAGAAATGATCGCTCCGACTATCGGAAAAAAATAATTTGCCATTGTAAACAAATGATACCAGGTCGTCGCCTCGTTCTCATTCATCGGATCAACGACGCCTTTTGACATCAGGAACTGTGTCATGAAGACCACGAGTATTGCCCGCATACCGTAATAGCTGAACCTTTCAGCAAGCTCATTTCCTATTATATAGGGTATGCCTTTGGGATATTTTAGCTTTTTTTCACTCATTTGCTTTAAATTAATTGATTATCTCAATTTTGAGTTTATAAAAAATATTAAAGTTAATATTTCATTTTAAAATTTTTATGCTAAATTCAGTTCATTTATCTTAACCAGTTCCTGTACTTTTTCTATGATCTTATCTTTTGATAATTCAGTCATGCATATATTTCCGATCGGGCAATCAAGTAAATTGCAATAAAGACAATCAAGCTTATCATTTACCACTGATAGATTCTTATCCCCGTAAGGTCCCTGAAGCGCAGGATTTGTCGGACCGTAAATGCCGAGTGTCGGAACACCCATCGCAACTGCAATATGAAGCGGTCCGGAATCATTTCCAATTACCATATCACATCTGTTAATGATTGCTCCAAGATATCTAATAGGACTGTCAGGGATCAGATATGCGTTTTTCTTTATTATATTATCTTTTATGAACTGACAGTTTTCCTTCTCTTTCTGATTTCCCCAGAATAAAACAAAATCAGCTTCGTACATTTCATTCAGCCGGTCAATAAGTTTTATGTAATCTTCTTTCTTATACCGCTTAGATTCCCAGCCGCCTGTTTTAGAGATACCGATAAGTTTCTTACCTTCAAGCTTGTTTGATCTTATGAATTCATCTGCAAATTCTTCATGTACTATATTTACGGGAAGAACCAGTTTCTTAGAAACGATAGGAATATCAAGCGCTCTGAGAGAATCAAGATTAAATTCAACATTATGAACTATCCCGCCTCTTCCTTTCATTTTGATATTGTAAGCATAATCCCTTCCTCTGAATTTAAATCCAAATCTGTATTTCGCACCGCTCATAAAAGTTATAAAAGCCGTTCGCGGATTTCCAAATAAGTCTATCACAAGATCATACTTCTGACTCCGGATATTCTTTATCAAACACCATGACTTGTCTTCAGTCGGATCATATGTAAATGCTCTTGTTAAATATGGATTATCAATTAATATGTCACGCGAATGTCTGAGTGTAAGAAAGTTTATCTCGGCATCAGGGAAATATGCTTTAAGATTCGGAAGAACGGGAGTAGATAGAAGTATATCTCCGATCCCGCCGAATTTTATTATCAGAATTTTCTTTATTTTATTCTTGTCTGTTTTTATCATTCAAAATTAAATTTTACTAACTACTCAATACCCAATACTCAATACCCAATACTTTTTACAAATTTTCCAGTATAATAAAATTATTCTCCGTCACCTTCACCGGTGGTTTTAACTTTCTGTTTTCATTCTTAAATTCATACTTACACAAACTATACAAAAAACATTTACTGCACAAAGGATTATTTGATCTGCAGAAGTTTCTTCCGAATTTGATCAAATTGCTGTGAAGCTCATATTTCTTATCTTCGGGTATTTTATCTTTTATCTCCTCAAAAGTTTTCACAGGTGAATTTGTATTCACCAGTCCGAGCCGGTTCAGAACTCTGTGCACGTGCGTATCCACCGGAAATGCATCACGTCCCATTGCAAAGATCAGCACACATGAAATGGTCTTAACACCGATCCCGTCATACTGAAGAAATTCTTCATATACTTTCTCATCATCATATTCCTGCAAAAATGAAAGTTCAAGCGTACCGTATTTCTTTTTCATCTGTTGCAGCATGAGCTTAATATTCCGGGCTTTAGTATTTGCCAGTCCGCAGACCTTTATGCAGTCTTTTATATCTTTCTCGCTTGCCTTCGCAACGTTATCCCATGTCCCGAATTTCTTTTTCAGATTTGTATATGCTTTGAAAGAACTCTTGTCAGTTGTATTCTGTGAAAGCTTTGTTGCAATGAGTACATCTAAAATCTCAGGGGGTTTCTTTGTATGGTCAAATGGTTTTCCGAAATGCTCGTCGAGTCGGGATATTACTTTTGTTAGTTTGGATTTGGTCAATTAGTTTGTTTATTACTTATGGAAATTTTACAAGCGATATATTATAAGCTGTTTATTTAACCCCTCCCAACCCTCCCCTTTGAAAAAAAGGGGAGGGCTTTTTGGGTTTGTCTAAAATTAGACTTCCTTTTTCATAAATGGTTTTCCGAAATGTTCGTCGAGTCGGGAAATTACTTTTGTTAGTTTGGATTTGGTCAATTAGTTTTAATGGAAATTATAGTTTCGATAAAATGTAAACTCTTTACTTAACCCCACCCTGCCCTCCCCTTTTTAAGGGGAGGGTTTTCGAGGTTTGTTGAAAATCTGCTGGTAATTTTAAAACTAATTTTATTAAACAGTAAAATTACAATTTCTTTAAGCTTGTCACTTAAATCCTTTTAGCCCTCCCCTTGCAAAGGGGAGGGTTGGGAGGGGTTGTTAATCAAACGTTTATACTTTTTTCAATATTATTTTCACAATCCTCTCCGCAGCATTCCCGTCCCATAGCTTCGGGATCTTTCCTTTCTTGAATTTGCCGGATTCTATTTCTTTGATCTTGCTGATGATCAGTTTTTCATTCAGTCCGCATATTACATTCGTGCCGATCTCTGATGTAACTGGTCTTTCGGTGTTTTCGCGCAGAGTCAGACACGGTACTTTCAGATAAGTGGTCTCTTCCTGAATCCCGCCTGAGTCTGTGAGTATGAACTTTGCTTCGGATACGAGTTTCAGAAAGTCAATATAGCCAAGCGGTTCGGTGATAATAAGGTTTTTGATCTCATCAAACGAACTTTTTAATTTGAATTTTTCAAGCATCTTGATCGTCCTTGGATGAATAGGGAATACAATATCCAGTTCGGGATTTATCTTATTAATGCTTTTGAAAATGCTCAGTGTCTTATTAAGATTTTCTTTGCTGTCAACATTGGATGGTCTGTGCATTGTAACAAGTGTATAATTCTTTTCCGATACACAAAGCTCTTTTAGAATACCTGACTTGCCGATCTTCTTAAGATAAAATTTCAATGAATCGATCATAGTATTGCCGGTAAAGAAAACCTTGCTGTCTTTTATCCCTTCTTTTTTGAGATTCCTGATTCCAGCCGGTTCGGTCACAAACAAATAATCCGCAAGCGTATCGGTGATCATTCTGTTAATTTCTTCGGGCATAGTTCTGTCAAAACTTCTGAGACCTGATTCTACATGTGCCACAGGAATTGGCGCACCTTTATCATTTAGTATCTTCGCGCAAACTATCGAAGCGGCTGAAGTGGAATTTATGTCGCCATAGACAAGCACGAGATCGGGTTTTTCTTTCAGTACAACTTTCTCAAACTCCATCATTATATGCGCCTTTTGTTCGGCATGAGATCTGGAGCCAACTCCTAAGTAAATATCAGGTTTCGGTAATTCAAGCTCCTTAAAAAATACATCAGACATTTTCTTGTCATAATGCTGACCGGTATGAACTATCTTATGTTTTACTCTGGATTTGTGTTTGAGAAGTTGTTTATGGATCGGAGCCATTTTCATGAAATTCGGTCGCGCTCCGACTACAGATAGGATCTTTTTCAATATAATATTTTCATTTAATTTTTGTGAATTTAAATAAAATATAGGTTAGTTAATATGAAGTTTTGGATTTTACAAATAAGAAGCGATAGAAAAAGTTTGTATAGCAACGGCGGGAAATGGTTTCCGAAAACTAAGAATGCAAATATAATTAAAGATAATCCATTTGACAGTTGCCAATCTTTAGAATATCTTAAGTTACTCATTACTTGTTAACATCGTCGGAGTCCCACGATAAAGCTGTAGAGACTCCGACGGGGGTATAAAGTAAGAAATATCAGAATCAAGATATTAAGTTTTTGTTTCGAACATTTCAGATCTATTTCGTCAGAGATTGCTTTTTCTCCATTGAGGAAACGAGCTTCGCTATTCAAAGGGTTTGAATTATTCATGCAAATTTTTTGGAACACCAACACCGGCTCGAAATTTGCAGCGGCGGATTAGGAATGAGAGTTCTAAAATATGTTCACAAATACAAGTATTTATTTTTAAAATAAATTCTCTATTGAATCTCAGACCTCAAATTGATATTTTTGCATAAAATTATACAGAAAGAGGTAACCAAATGAAAAAGGGATTTCACCCTAAGTATTATAAATGCAATGTGGTCTGTAACTGCGGAGAAAATAAAGGAGTTTTATTTACAACCCGTTCGACAGTTCCGGAAATAAAAGTCGAGATCTGCTCACAATGCCACCCGTTCTTCACCGGAACACAGAAAATCGTAGATACTGCCGGTAGAGTTGAAAAATTCAACAAGAGATATGGTGACAAAATGAAAAAAACTGAGACAGCTTCATAATATTAAACTGTTTTTATAATAATTCTTAAGCCAATATTTTATATTGGCTTTTTTGTTTTGATAAACTAAACTATTAAGTTATACTATGAGCATGAAAATTTTAATATTCGAAGATACATCCTACAAAGATCTCTATCCGCTCAATATGCTTAGGGGGACCTATGACATTAAGTGCGGAGCCGGAAGTATTCTGGAACGTTATGAATACATTCTAGGAAACAAGTTTGAGATCACACTCCATTGCCGTAACATTCTTGCGGCTTATCTGAAAGAAATTCATTTCAAAGAAATTAACCGCATCACAAAAGATGACTATTTGCTTCTTAGCGGTAAAGTCATTTTTGATGAAAAAAGTCTGAATCATCTTATCAGTAAAAAGAAAAAGAATGCATATTACGTTTCAGGAAATGAACTCGTCGGAGCATTTATTCCAAAAAACAATATCGGCATATTAAAGGAAAGAGTTGAAAGCACCGCTGTCGCCGGCAAAATGAATTTGTTCGATATAGAACTCTTTGAGAAGAATGGCTTTAGTAAAATTGACGTAAGTGAGCATGAGGGAATAAAAGTTATAAAATACTCCTGGGATATAATAGGACATCTGCTAAATAACGGACTTGATGACATTGATCATATTCTTAATTCAAAGGCAGGAAAGAGATTTAAGAAAGTAAAACACAGGGATAGCTTCATCAATGAAAAAGCAATACTGGTTTCTGATAATGTAAACATTTATCCCGGTGTCGCGCTTGATGCTTCAGGCGGCAAAATATTAGTTGATGAAAATTCCGTGATCGAGCCGTTCACATTTATCAAAGGACCTGTCTATATTGGAAAGAATGTCACAGTGAAAAGCGGTTCTAAGATATACGGACCGTGTGTGATAGGGGATCATTCAAAAGTTGCGGGCGAGATAGCCGAATCTATATTTCATTCTTATGTGAATAAACAGCATGACGGTTTCGTTGGACATTCATATGTTTGTCCGTTTGTGAATCTCGGCGCGGATACGGTTACAAGTGATCTGAAGAATAATTATTCCAAAATAAAAGTCGGTCTTCTTGGAATTGGCATAGAAACAGGTATGCAGTTTCTCGGCAGCATTATAGGAGATCATTCCAAGACTTCCATTAATACCATGCTCAATACAGGAACCATCACAGGTATCTTCGCAAATATTTTCGGCGGCGGATTTCCTGCAAAGATTCTGAGATCGTTTTCATGGAATGAATCAGGTAAAAAATCAGTGGCTTATGATCTGACTAAAGCTGTTGAAACGGCGAAGATAGTCATGATGCGCAGAGGCATTGAGATGAGCGAAGAATATGCTAAGCTGATGGGGTATTATTCGAAGGGGAGTTAGTAATCTGCCGCGGCGGATTGTAAAGTTAGTAAAGTTTATAGAGTTGAACAGTTCGCAGAGTCTTTCGCTCAAGATTTACCCGGAATTTATTCGAATTTTGTTGCGAAATGACTCTGCGAGGACGCTTACGAATTACGAATTAGAAATTATGAATTAAGAATTAGAAATAATTAATCTTGTCTCTGCTGAGTTATTTGGGTATATATTTTTTAAAATAACGACAAAATTCCATGCAGAAAATTCTTTGGGAAATCTTGATCTGAATTATAACCATAACAATCCCTTTAGGGATTGAATGTCGGCAGCAATTAGTCAACCCGTGATCCAATCCCTTTAGGGATTGCATGTTCTTTTGATTCATCTGATTCATCGTAGCGAATCCGGATTATAGTTTGATTTCAGTTTATTTTAGTGACGAAAAAAGAGCATTCTCCGACAGAAGGTTTTGATGTTGGTGACCAAAAATTTTTCTTTTTTAGGTTTACAAATCTTAAAATATATCTTGTAAATTTTTTGGAACACCAACATGGGTTTGGAAAATTTTTTGAAATATGAAATTCAATTTTTCTTTATGAATTTCACTCCCGGAAGATCAATGAAATCATAATCCTGTGTCCAGACTATAGCGTCATTGAATTGAGCAGTTACATAAATTAAACTGTCCGCCATTGGAATTTTATATTTACAACTTATATTTGAAGCGCTCAAAGATAATGAAGCATCCAGATCAATAACTTTAGCCTGCATCATAACACTGCATGCTTCATTTGCAGATTTCTCACTTTTTGCCGACATAACTTTTTTATATACTTCATACAAATTTATCACTGAAATTATCAGTTCGTCTTTGTTCTCAATAACAGGAGCAAAATATTTTGCATTTTTACTGTCCGTAAAATATTCCAGCCAACCGGAAGAGTCAACTAAATTCATATTCTGTCTCCATCCCTTGTAAACTCTGTATCCATTCCTTTCAAAAATCCTCTTGATAATTTTATGTCCCTAACCGGAATGAATTCTATTCTGTCACCGGATTCCAAAATTTGCAGTATTTGACCCGGTACTAATTTCATTTTTTCTCGGATAGCTTTTGGAATAACTACCTGGTACTTTGGAGATAACTTTACTGTTTCCATATCGATATTGTTTTGTTTAACGTCAAAGTATCGATAATGAATTTGTGTGTCAATATAATTTTTTAGGATTTATTCGAAATTAAATTTAAATAAATTCAATCAGAATTTTCGAACCTTTTTATTACAGCTGTTAGTGACAAAAAAAATTTGTTTTAACTTTGTTCATCTTTATAAAGTGTATGATTGCAAATTTTTTGGAACACCGTCGACGCCGGAATTCAAGAGGTCTGAAGCATCCGCAGAATCTATCGCATAAGAATTACCTGAAATTTATTCAATTTATATTGCGAACCAGCTACGCAAGGACACTGAAGAATTACGAATTACGATTTAAAATAAATGTATCCCTGACAAAAACATTCGGGGATAACAGCTTTTATTTAAGGATTACTTTCTATGCATAAAAAAAAGATTGACAACTTTTTACAGATGCCAATCTTTAATAATACAAAATACTCTATATTTGATACTCAATACACAACACTCAGAATAAAGTCTCTGCTAGGTTTAAAAATAAAATTACGGCTTCATCACACTCACAAAGTTCTTAGAGTTGTTATACACTATCAGAATATCAATAAGATCGATCAGGTCATCTCCATTCAGATCAGTATCAACATATCCTGTAACAAAACTTGAAGCATCATTATATACTGCCAGAACATCAGACAATTCTATAATTCCATTTTCTATAACATCCCCGTTATATACCGTCCATTTCAGATTCTCCTTCAGAAGATTATTCCCAAAAGCTTTTGCCGAGTCAGTTGTGAAATTGTAATTCAGATCACCGTTTGCATTAAAACTCTGCGGAGATTTGCTCCATGTCTCAAGCGCGCTTCTGTGAGAGGTCTGCAGATAATATCCCGATCCGCCGATTGTATTGGAGAATGTAAATGTTCCCTGACCGGCAGAATTTATCAAAGCTGTTGAAGAATCGACTACTGCATAAGGCGAAGTATTATTTCTCAGATAAACTGTCACAGTATCACTGACCATCTGATCTGTATTCGGATTATATAAACCTTCGATAAGAAGAGTCAGATCTAAAGTTTTCTCTCTTGCCATTTTCACAGCTTCCCATGTATTTATTAATCCCCATCCTCTGTATCGTGAAGGAGCGGAAGCGCTGTCAGCAGTTGTGATCAATATCTGCCATACCTGTCTCGGTGTAAGATTCGGATTTGCTGAAAGTATAATTGCGCAGGCGCCTGCTGTCATCGGACATGAAAAAGATGTTCCGCTGCCGGATGAATATCCCGTATTGCCTTCGCCTGTCTGGGCTATTTTATTACCGCTTCCCATTGCGCAAACGTCAGGTTTTATTCTGCCGTCTGTTGTTAAACCGACTGATGAAAAGGAAGAACGGTTCTTACTTGGTGAATTTACCGATCCGACTGAAATTACAGAGTCACCATCAGCCGGGGCTATAATTGTATTATGTGTCGGATGACTTCCTTCATTACCGGCAGAGTTGCAGATCAGAAGCCCTTTATTGACAGCAAGGTCAGCTCCGATCGTGATGAGGCAACTGTCTCCATTCATCCATGTCCAGTCATAAGAATGATCAGATCCGAAATCCATTGTTAGATATCCGAGCGAACTTGTGATTATATCAGCTCCCAGACTGTCAGCCCATTCAGCAGCAGCAAGCCAGTTATCTTCCTCAAGCGGTGTTTCACTGTCTGTGTTTTCAGTCTTGGCTATCAGATATTTTGATCTGAAAGCCGGAGAAATTATCGATCCCGGTCTGTAGCCACCCACAAGTGAGAGAGTCATCGTTCCGTGCCAGCCCTGTCCCATCTGACCAAACTGATCTCCGACTATTGTATCATGATTCACGAAATCATATGTCCTTAGACCTCTGGCTCTCAGTGAGTCAAAGCACGGATGAGAAAGGTTATCCACGCCGGCGTCAAATAACGCAATGAGTACACCCTGCCCGTAGTAACCGCTGTCATGAGCCATAGGTGCGTTTATCATTTCCATTTGTGTAAGTGAAGTTCCGTAATTCAGCTGATACGCTACATTGTTCTGTGAACCGTTATTGTCTGATTCGGAAACATAAGGCGAACGGGTAAACTCTATGTCATTAGGATCTTTTTTAAATTTTCTGACGAGTTCGACCCTGTTAACAAAGTCATTGTCACACATCTGCTCTATCTGGATCCTTGATGCATAACATGAAACTCTGTTAAACCATTTGGATCTGTTTTTTATTTCAATGCCTGATGCTCTCAGCTCTTCGACATAATTCTGATTCAGTGGAATATCGGTATAATCAACCAATGCATTTGCCGGTTTGACTTTTTTTCTTCGGTCAATTGCTTTCTTGGTCAGAAAGGTTTCCGGTCTTGAGATAAGGCTGCTGTAGTTCTGACCTTTGTCAGTGAATTCTATCCACACAAGGATCTTTTCCCCGGAAGGTTTAAAACTAAGTTCATTGATCACGCTTTTGCTGATCTTGTAATTGCTGTTAAAAGTATTGCTTCCTGTAAGGGAAATTATCAAAAATGAGATTGTAAAAATAAAAATGAGTTTATTAAGGTTTACAGGGTTTTTCATTTTGCTAAGATTTAGTTTAAGAATAAAATTTTAATTTAGATAAAAATTAAATTTTAAATTCTTCAGGTAACTATTGTAAAGTACTTGCGGAATTTACTTGGGGTAATTTTTATTTCTTTACAAAGATAATTTAATTAAGCATCAATTTAAAAGTATATAAAAAATCACAAGAATGTACTGAGTACAGGACAGACTTAATAATTCTGATGCCACGAATTATCACAAATTATCACGAATATATTTTTTAATATTCAAAAACAATACATGTGAGTTCTTGATAATTCGTGGCGTAATGCTTCTTTCACCGTTCAAGTTTAAAATTATATTTAGCCGTCATTTTCTCATCATATACGATCGTTCCGTCCTCAGCAACTATCACTCCTTCTATCCCGGATTCATCTTTTGTCATCATATAATTATCCGCTCCGGTAATGAATACGATCTTTGACAAAACAACAGCTTCTTCGGCGGTTGGAGCCAGGGCTGTTCCGCTCTGTGAGATCATCACGGGATATCCTGTATGAACGTTAAATATATGATGATACCTTTTCCCGTCAATAATAACATATCTCTCATAGTCACCGCTTGTGCCGATAGCAAGACCGGATACTTCAAATTCACCGATCAGTTTTTTTTCATCTCTCGGGTTCTTAATGCCGATGCTCCATTTCTGATCATCGGTTTTCTTTCCACTGACAAAAATATCTCCACCGGCATTAACAAAAAAATCATTCATCCCGTTTTCGCGCATTATCATAACTGCACGGTCTACGGCATAGCCTTTGGCAATTCCTCCGAGATCGATCTTCATTCCTTTTTCAGAAAGAAAAACACTTGTATCATCAGGATTAAGAATTATTAAATTATAATTTACTAGTTTCAGAAGAGAATTAATAAGATTGCTGTCAGGCAGTTCAGTGATCTTTTTATCACTGCTGAATCCCCATAGTTCACTTATAGGTCCGATAGTAATGTCAAATATCCCTTCGAATTTTTTTGAATAATCTATTGATCTGCTGATGATGGAATAGAGTTCGCTGCTAACCCTTACCGGGGCGATGCCGGCATTTTTATTTATTAGAGATGCTTCCGTAGTATCGAGCTGTACACTCATAACTCCCTGTATCCGCTCGATTTCCCTGAAAGCAAAATACATTGCCTTTTTCATTGAATCAATATCGCTGTGAATGGCTGTTATATCGATCTTTGTTCCGAGGAGGTATTTGGAAGTTGTAACTTCAAATTTCGGCTGCTGTGCTTCTGTCAGGGAAGTCAGAAACAAAGGGATCATTAAAAGTATTGAAATCCTTTTTAAAATTTTAAAGCAATTGAACATTATTCGCAGAGTATCATAACTTCATTGGGAATACAAACGATACTCTCGCCGGACAATGAAATGCTGCCGGTATTTACACATGTCTTATGCGTGCATTCAGCACTGATGATCCTTGCCTTACCATTGTCAATATTCAGAAGCAGGTTTCCCTTTGTCCCTTTTAAATTCACATTTGAAATGGAGTTTCCGGATTTATATGAACTGATTAATTTGTTTTTGTGAAAGACGAGAAAGTTCTCGGCAGGGGAATTGTTTCCGGATAACTGAAATCTCATCCGGGTCGGGTTGATAACTCTTTTAGGAAGAGACAGATCTCCGGCAATGTTACGAATATCTTTGCATAATTTATCAGTATTTCTTTTATAATTTATAAGTTCTTTATTATTTACAAAAACTATATCTCCCGGCATTTCGCCTTCAAGCTGAAATTCTGAATATTTTATTATTGAGCTGTCGAAGGAGTTTTTCCTGAAAAACTCCTGAGATATCTTTAAAGCTTTTTGAGGATCATCAGTTATTATTTCAAAAGTAAAACTGCTGTTGCTTTTCTTTGTTCCGGCATAAAGGTTTTTCAGACTGCCGAATGTTGATCCTGTTATTGCTGCTGCCGAAACTGACAGAGCGCTTATTTTTAAAAAATCTCTTCTCTTCATTTTTGTAAAATTGGGTTAAAAATTTATTTTATTGATTATAAATGTAATCGTATTCCGATATTGAAAATTAATGCATAAAGATTCAGCAGCCCGCTGTGCCAGTCAGGAGAATCGTAATGTCTTTTATAATATCCGAGTGTGCCGATCAGCTGCATATTTTCATTTGAAATAAACGATCCCTTTTGTCCGGTAAGTGTGAAATTAAAATTAAGTACATTCGAATAACCGGAATTGATCTGACCGTCAACTCCCATAAACTCCTGCAATGATGTGTAATAAGGCTGGAAGAAAAATGCCTGTGTCTGAAAATACTGTCTGTATTCAAGCGAACCCGAAAATGTCTCTGAAAAATTCTTACTGAGAATTGCATAAATTGTACTTGAATTAATATCCCAGGAATCCCAGTAATATCTGTATCCCGGCTGTAAAGTGATCTCATCGGTCAATCCTATATTTGCTTTGACACCGACTGCTCTTCTGATCCTTGTGTCGGGATATACCGGTTCGTAGGTGTTGAAATTTGCTATTGCCGGATTGTAGATCCTGACTATCTGATAACCAACTAACTGGTATCCGCTGACATCAATATATGAAGCATCGATCTGAGCTATTACATTCTTTCCGAGTATCTGAGAGAATGCAGCGTTAAAGGCATAAGTGTTACGGTCTTTGGTCCAGTATCTGTTCTGCGGAAAGATCTTATCAAAACTTATGGTAGCACCGAGAGTTAAATATGCATTCTCCTGCGCGAAAGGATATGTGATCGAACCGAGAATGGTCTTTGAAGAATAGTCATGTTCAATGCTGTAAAGCCCGTTAATATAAAAACTGCCTTCGGCAACTTTCTGCGTTACGCCTATCCCTATCTCATGTCTCCATTCATCAGGCGTATTGTCGCTGCCGCCTACGGTGTTGTCTGTAGCTGATGTGATACCATCAACTTCAAACAGGCTCTGCATTGATGCTGCGCTGATAATATCAGTAAGATATGTAGCTGAGACGCTTGTGTTTTCGGAAAGTTTTTTTGAGTAATTAATGGATGGGTAGACTACTATTACGCCGAAGTTGTCAAAGTATGTGTTTATTCTCGCCTGCAGTTCATCTTCAGGAATATCCTGAGCAATCAAAGATGATCCTGTAAATATTATTAAAAGAAATATTAAAATATAAATTTTAATTTTATCCACAACCGCAACCGCCGCTTTTGGCACCATCAGCTCCCTGTGTGCCTTCTCTTATATACAAATAATGATTTTGTACACCCTTCTCGATAGGGTTTTCATCAAATATCATATTAGGATCAGACAACCTTTCCCTGTCAATAGGCTGAACAACAGCGCATCCGGAAAAATAAATCGCTGCTAAAGTAAACATTAAAAATAGTAAATTTCTTATGTTTTTTTTCATAGAAGTATCCATTGAAATATTGATTACTTATTTTCTCTCATTTTCCCATAATTGTCCGTGACACTGATAACAGGATTCGGTATAAATGTATCTCGTGCCGAGAAGCTGAACTCCGCCTTTCAGATCAGCACCATGACAATCATCACAGCCTTCAGCATCTCTTTCGCCGGGCTTGTGAAGAAATATTCCGTGTAAAATTGTATGGTCTGTGGGAACATCAGGTTTTGACTGGCTGGAAACTATAGTGTCACATCCGTAAATATAAACGAGTGAACTTAACATTATGGAAAAGATTAAATAATACCGAAGCATTTTTGTAAAGTTGAATGATTTAACTTATATATAATTAATTGTATTCTCAACAAACAAATTCAAACCTTACAATACATATCAGATTATATAAAAAAAGGATTGACAACTTTTTACAGTTGCCAATCCTAAAAACTCACCTGATCTATAATCAATACACAATACTCAATACTCAATACTCAGGTCTTACTTAACGAGAACCATCTTTCTTGTCTGTACAAAATCACCGGACTGTATCCTGTAGAAATACATTCCGCTGGCAAATCCTGCTCCGTTCCATTTGAAGCTGTATGAACCCGGTTCGAGTTTTTCATTTACAAGCAGAGCGATCTCTTTTCCGGTAATGTCATAGATTGCTAATTTTACGTTGGATGGGTTCGGCAGATCGAAATTAATTTTTGTCTCAGGATTGAATGGATTCGGGTAATTCTGCATTAATGCATATTCAGTCGGAACGACTGAAGAAACAAGGTTTCCTTCCGGGTTATTATCTTCGGTAGTTTCGGCAAATGCAGGAACTTCCTTAATCTTACCGTCCTCAAATATGCTCAGCTTGGTATATGGGTTTTCCGGTCCGAGTCTGAAGTTCAGATTCAGAGGAACATCTGCAAATGCTTTTGCTGAGGTAGTCAGCCTTACTTTGGCAATTAAAGTGCCGGGAGCTTTTGAAGATATTTCGGGTAAATTATCGGTCGGCGGAATTGAATTAACGGCTATCCTCAGTATATTCTTATCAATTGAAGGTTTGGTTGGCCGGGATGCTTCAGGCAGTCCCGATCCTATGATTGAATATGTAAGTTCACCTCCGTTTGCAATGTCAGAATTGAAATCGATCAGATACTGTCCCAGCATATAAACGAATTTGGAATCAGCAGGATTTGTATGCTGAAGATATATATCGAACTCAAGCGTGTTATCCGAAGTTTTATTCAGGTTCTGTATTGTAAGTTTGGAAGTCGGGTCGTTTGAAAATGCAAAATTAAAAGCAATTAATGAAACTAAAACTGCAAGTGCAAATTTTGAATTAAAAATTTTCATTTTGAACTCCTTTGCGTTTTTAAATTTTTTGATTAATGAGAACGAATTAAAATTTGAAAGAATTTGAGGAATTGAATTTTAGCTTTATAACTATAAGTAAAATATTTTAATTAAAAAATTCTAAAATATGTAACCGGAATAGATTGATTGTTTTGATCAGTTTTCAAAATTGCCCCGACAAATATCCCGCCACGAGTTAACACGAATTGCACGAATTCTATTTAAAATTTTAATATTTTCAATAAAAATCACTTTTTCCCCGGGACTTATACTTTTGCTTCAAAACATTTGTAAATAATATTTTTTTCAAAAACATTGAGGAATGCTCTGATAAGCAAGATATGTCTCATAGCAATTTAATAACATTATATAACCGTCCCGTATGAACGACCGTCCCGTAGGGACGGTATGTTGGTAGCAATTTAATAACATAATATAGCCGTCCCGTATGGACGGTATGTTCTCTGCCTTTTTAAAAAAACAAAAAAACATCCCATCCCTACGGGATGGATATTATTGAAAAACACATTGCTACCGACATCCCATCTATTTGTTAATAATATTTATTTCCAAAAACATTGAGGAATGCTCTGATAAACAAGATATGTCTCATAGCAATTTAATAACAATATATTACCGTCTCGTATGAACGGAATTTTGGTAGCAATATAATAGCATAACATAGCCGTCCCGTAGGGACGGTATATTGGTAGCAATTTAATAACATAATATAACCGTCCCGTAGGGACGGAATGTTCTCTGCCTTTTTAAATAAACAAAAAAACATCCCATCCCTACGGGATGGATATTATTGAAAAACACATTGCTACCGACATCCCATCTATTTGTTAATAATATTTATTTCCAAAAACATTGAGGAATGCTCTGATAAACAAGATATGTCTCATAGCAATTTAATAACAATATATTACCGTCTCGTAT
>JAGQWH010000080.1 GCA_020437545.1 Ignavibacteriota bacterium | reverse complement strand
GTAATATGCCATCTGAATCCGAATTGTAATCTTGAATCTGAATCGTTTCTGTCCTGATAAAATGTAGGGGAAGGAATTGTCTGCAATAATGTCCATGTAGTCCATTCTGTAAACTTATTTGTATAAAGACTTTGAGAAAAGGACATACCCGGAGAAAGTAAAATCGGAAACAATAAAATTATCAGAATGGATTTGAAAGTATTTTTCAAAAAAATTGTTATTAGAAGAGTGATAATTAAAGATAAAGAAATAATTTTTACAAAATAATTAAAGATGTTAAGAATTTCAATGTTTTGAAGAATAGGAAATCAAAGATGGATACGGATCCCGGAGAAATTTAGCATCCGGATATAATGAGTTTTATTACCAGACTCCTGCTCCGAATTCTATGATGTAATTCAAATGATCAATGCTCATAAACCCTTTGTTTTTGATGCCGAGTCTGACTCCCCAAAATGGACTAATGAAACTTAAAAATTTCAAAGGTGAGTAACTCAAATTTGCTCTTATCTTGATACCCGTCTCAAATGCAAAATCAGTTTGGACATATGTCGTAACGCTGTCCTGCCGGTATTTTGTAAAATCCGCGCCGACGGAAAAATATGGATCTAGAAATCTTGAAGCTGAGGGTGTATATAAAATATTATATCCGATTAATCCGAGTTCATAATCCTGATAATATATCCTATTTACAAGCCAACCTCCTACCAAAGGTGCTTCTACATTTTTAAATATCAGTAACGGAAAGCTGACAACTGCTCCGGCAGATTCATCTGATCTGTATGCAAAGGCAAATGAGTTGATCGCATTTTCATCGGTGAACCAGTTAATAAAACTATCTTCACTTGATTCAGTAGTAATATCTATCTTTTCACCATAATAATAAGAAGTCATGTCTTTTTTTAATAAATGGTTATATGCCTTATCCGGTGATGGCATGGGTCTTAACTGATAAACTGCATTATCGGGAGAGTATACTCCGTCTACAATGTATTTAGACTTTAACGGACTGTCATCAGGCAGCGGAGGTAAAACCCTGAATGGGGGAGTTCTGATTTTTGCCATATAGCTCTGAAATGCCGAAGAGAAAAGATTCCCTGATCTGATCACATCTCTCAAACCCCATGCGTCATTTATCCTGACATTAACATCATAACCCGGTGTATAATATCCGTCTGCATTCATATCAGTGCAGCTGGCATGTTTTCCTTCTTCCACTGAAATATTAAATGGAAGGGATATTTCATAATCCGGATTGTCTGTGTCAATTTCGTAGATATTGTCATACCAGGCAAGCGCATGCGCCTTAGCGGTAACCCGGATAAAATAGATTGCAAAATTATCAGCGCCCAGGCTATCCTTACTTCTGTTAACTAAAAATTGAAACTGCGCCTGTTCGGTATCATATTTATGACTTCCCAATCCTGATTCGTAATTGTAAAAATGTGTATAACAAATATAAATTGCTGTAATGTCTTTAAGATTTAAAACGGAATTCCCGAAATCTGCGAAGTCTTTTACAAAAGGTGTAGCTTTCGGATCGTCAACTGTTAATAAATCTGTTACCTGATAATAAACTACGGGTGAATCACATTTGTTTTCAAAAGGAAATGGTGCGGGAATTCGTATGTCTTTTCCGGTTTTGTTGTGAAGCTCGGGTTCATCGGGAGAAAACCAGAATACAGGTGCGCAATAGGCTGCTAGATCGGAGATTTTCATTTTTGAATCAGAACCTTTCCATACGCGGAAAGTTTTTTTTTTACGCTCTGAGTTTTTCTGTGAATAAGAATATTCGGGTATTCCTGAAAATAAAATAAATATTATAAAAAAATAAAATGTTTTATTTCTCAAGAATCATTTAAAATTTAGCTTTAATATTAACAGTATTAAAGTATTTATTTAAAAAAGTAAGACCAGTTCAGATTGAATGACGATAGATTTATGGTTACATTATTCAGTCTTGTCGGAATTCTCACATAATTTGATTCAAGACCAATTAAAAAATCACTGCCACCGGTGTAGATCAGCTGCAGCATATAAGTCTGCGTTGCTGTTTTATTATACTGTAATGTGGGTGTGTTTGAATTTATTTTAAAAGCAGCTCCAATACCAAAAGGTAAGGAAGTTGTTAGCCCTAAGTCATAATTAAACGAACCGCCGACAGTGTATGAAAATTTATTCTCAATGGAATCAATATTGATCAATTCGCCGTATCCCCCATCAATGAAAGCGAGTATGCTCCATTTTGGTGACGGAGCATAAGCAAATCTCAGATCTACAGAACCAGAAAGCGGATTGTAATTTTGTGTCAGATAATTCTTATTTAAATTTGTACTGTCAATTATGTTTTTAATATATTCATAAATATTTAAAACAGTTGAATTGGAATTTTCAATTTTTATTGAACTAGATATCATTGAAGTCTTATACTCCTTTATTTTGAACAACATACCTGTCTCGAAAGTAGTATTTGCTGTTATGCCTGAGGCAAAAATAGTGGGGGTATTTGTACCGAATCGACCAATTCCGGAAAAATTGACCCAGATAGATGCCCAGTCCTGTACGGCATAGGAAAATTCAAAAGCTCCCGTAGCCAGTCCTACATCAGCAGAAAGCTGTATTGTTTCATTTCCATTGTTACTAATAAGAGAATCAAATCTTAACAACGGAATCTCGGTTTCCAGAGATGATGCAAAACCAAGATTACTGGAGATCCTTGAATTTATAAACGGATTTGGAATTAAAGAATTTGTAATGAACTTGTGACCGTTCAGTTTTGGCAGATCTATTTCAGACTTACTCTGAGTCTGTGCGATTATACTGTTACTGAAGCATATTAAGGTCAGAAATGACAGTAAAAAGTGTTGATAATATTTTTTCAAACTACTTCGGAATTTTGATTTTAAAAATTGTTAAGTTAAAGCTAATTTGTATTACAGCGGATAAAGAATTCCGGTGATCAAACTGAATCCTTTGTTTTTAAAATTTGATAAATAATTGTTTTCTGATTCAACGTTTGAATACGAGTTAACATCATTTATATTTAAAAGTCCCTGTAAGTATCTCAATTCAAAAAAAAGATCAGGCTTTCCAAGTGAGACTTTGTAGCCCACATTGAAATTCCAGAGCAGATCAAAAGTCTTGAACTTATCCTTAATGTCGCTTTCTGTATCCAGATATTCATCTTCTAAGGTTGATGAACTTAAGAAGCCGGCAATTACTCCTCCACCAACGTATAAGTTTTTATGGTAGATCTTAAGATTAAGAGGAACGCTGAAATATCCTAACTGAATTTCGTAGGTTTTAACGGTATCATTTAATAGATTATTTGCATTTCCAAAATTAATATCACTTCCTGAGGTTTGGTAGCCGGGCTGTAGGGATATATAAACATTATTTGTTAGTTTCAGATCGATCAAAAGTGAACCGCCTAAACCAATGATAGAAGAATAATCTGAATTATCAGGAGGTGCTCCGCCAAAAGTGGTTTTGTTTAAATTGACTGATGCTCCGATTTTAAACTGAGCTGAAACAGTTCCTGCAACTGAAAGGATGAAAAGTAAAATTACGAAACGGGTTATATGGTTTTTATACATTAATTGTTAATTTCTTTTTGCGTGCAATATAATCATTCAAAAATTATAACGAAGTAAAGAAATCAGTATTTATCTTTTCTGATTTTAACAATAAAATGATCAATTTCAATTAAATGTAATGAATCTCTTATATAGGACAGGACTAAAAATCTATATCACCACCGTTATCCTGATTATCATTCGAATTGGATCTTTTCTTCTTGCGGGATTTCTTTTTTTCTTCTGATCCGAATTTGTAAGTAAGAGATAACATTCCCATGTTTGATTCTCTTTGTCTGCTGAATTGCTGTGAATATGTGTTTGTAGTTGTAGAGCCTGCAAATTTCTGAGTATTGAATATATCTGAAATCCTGAGATTAATGCTGAGTTGTTTATCAAAAAAGTCTTTTCTTAAAGACAGATCGAAACTACTGACCGGATCGACTTCACCCTGAGTAGAAATATATTTTCCGGAATAAAAATATGTAAGCTGAATCCCCGCATCAAACGGTAAATTATAGTTCGCAAAAACCCTTCCCGAAAATGTATTTCCGGAATTACTGCCGGAAGTATCGGAGCTTACTTCCTGAGTGAAATAGCTGAAACTTCCGTTAAGACTGAAACTTTTTGTAAACGCGCCATTTAGCAGAATCTCAGCCCCGTAAGAGATTTCTTTATCGGCATTTATGCTTGTGTTAAGAGTAATGTTACTGTCTATGAGACTACTGTATGAAGTAATCTTATCGGTTGTTAGTTTATAAAATACAGACGGTATTATTGAAAAAGTTGAAAAGAATTTTACAAAATTAAGTTCAAATGAATTTATGAATTCGGAATTCAAATCCGGATTTCCAACCCTGTAAAAAACCGGACTGAATACTCTTACTACGGGAGACAGCTCACGGTATCCGGGACGTCTCACTTTTCTTGAATAACTTAAGGACATATCTTCCGTTTCACCGAGTTTCTGAGTAAGTGTAATGCTTGGGAACAGATCAAACTGATCCCGTGATGTATTTACATTTGCAAAAGTCTGATCTATATCGTAATTCCAGTATTCACCGCGCAATCCTATATTATATGTAAAGTTACCTTTGTCATTGCCGAATATTGCATATGCTGCTCCAAGATTTTCATTAAAGGAAAATACATCGGTAAGTGTGCTGTCCAGTACAAACCCACCGGTTGTATCATTTTGATTGTAATAATAATTTCCGGTATTGGTATTTCTCAGATTGTATTTTATGCCGGTCTCAAATTTTGATTCTTTACCGACCGGTTTTGAATAATCTGACTGCAAGTCTAACTCTCCAGTAAATTCGTTTCCGTCTATCTTTGAAATTGCCGGCAGTGTGTTCAGAGGGTATATGTAATTTGTCTGAATATTATCGTTATCATACTCTTTTTCATAAGAATAACTTGCTTCTCCGCTGAGAGACTCTTTCGGATCATTAAAATATTTATTGTAATTCAGTCCAATGGAATAGCCGTTATCCTTGTCTGAATTGTCATTGTATGTAACCGAATTCTCAGTTAGTATATTCGACTGATTATAAACAAAGAGATTCTCCGTATTTCCTCGTTTTCTTTCGCTTTCATCGAATCTTGCGGATAAATTAAAAACATCTGATTTTGATATGCTGTACTCTATTTCTCCTCTCAGGTTGTTTCCGGATCGGTTGAACTGTCCGCTGGATGTCTGATCGGTAAATGCATTTTCTGTATAAAGATAATTATTTCTTGTTATGGCAGTATTAAAATCCATTGTGCGCTTTCTGTAATCATAACTTCCTGAAAAATTCAGTGAATTTTTTTTATAGTTCAGATTTAATCCTCCTCCGTATTTATCTCCTGTACCGCTGCTGAGATTTAACTGACCATTGAAACCCGAATCATCATATTTTTTCAATACAATATTTATTACTCCTGTCGAACCTTCAGCCTCATATTTTGCAGACGGATTTGTTATTACTTCGACCGATGAGATCTGGTCTGCCGGAAGATTATCCAATATCCTTGAAATACTTCCCACCACCGGTCTTCCGTTTATGAAAAATTTGATCTGCTGCCCGCCTCTTAAACTTATTACATCGTCTATATCAACTGTAACTGAAGGAATGTTTTTCAAAACTTCTAGTGCTGTTCCTCCGGTTACATTCATATTTTCTCCGACATTGAATACTTTTTTGTCACCCTTTAATTCCAGAAATGGTCTGTCAGTCTGAACCTCAATTTCATCTGTCTCAGTACCTGTAGTTAAAAATAAAGTATCCATAACAATGGTCTTATTATCAGGATCATTCATCATCACAGGACGGATGATTCTGTTGTATCCCGTCACAAAAACAGAAAGAGTATATCTCCCTTGCGGGATGCCTTCAATTTTATAAAATCCGTTAATATCCGTTTCCGTACCTTTGAAAAGAGAAGAATCCCTGACTTTTATGAGTTGAATTGCCACAGCCTCAAGTGGTGTTTTGCTTTGCCGGTCGAATATGTAGCCGGATATCTCACCGTCCTCAAACTGGGGTTTAAAATTGCGGTTTCCTTTTTTATCAGGATCGTTTTGTGAAATTGAAATATTGGAAATCAGAAAACAAAATAAGAGTATAAATATTTTTTTTATCATAAATTATAAGATTATCATTAAGACAATTGTTTTATCATAAAAGTTTAAACAGAATCTATAAAATAGTCATATAAAAACTGCATTTCAGTGGATTTAATCGGGTTTCTTAAAAAACATTTTTTTTACAAATGGAATTATGCATTTCCTGTTTTTAATCAGGTTAATTTAATTATTCTGAAATTTTAAAAGCTATGTATGTCATTAAGCCCTGCCTTTCTGTTTTTCAGTTTTGTTATTAAAGATATAGGGCTTTGAAACAAAGTAATTTCAATTGATTTTATTTCATATAAAAGTTAGTTTGATACCAATAAACTGCATAATTTCTATTATAAACGATCAATGGATCATACCCGAAAAAGAATTTATTATAAGAAAAGAAAGAAAGTTACTGATAAAACCGAAAATCCGGATAATTCGACAAAACCTGCCGTTACTCAGAAAAAACATATCAGAGAAAATTCAGATTCCGGCAGCGTAGTAAGAAATAATCAGATGATCTCAGTTGTAATTCCTTTATTGAATGAAGAGGAATCACTTACAGAGCTCAGTCAGGGTCTGGAAAGAGTTTTTGATACACTTAACTGTAATTACGAAGTTATTTTTATTGATGACGGAAGTACGGATAATTCATTTGGGAAGATCAAAGAGATCCATAGAAAAAATCCAAAGTTCCATTGTATTAAACTCAGACGGAATTACGGAAAGTCAGCCGCTCTGGCAAAGGGTTTCCGTGCGGCAAAGGGAAATATAGTAATTACAATGGATGCCGATCTTCAGGATGATCCCGAAGAAATTCCTGAACTGGTGAGTGTTTTGAATACCGGATATGATCTTGTATCGGGATGGAAAAAGATCAGGTATGATCCATTCATTAAAAAACACACTTCCAAATTATTTAACTATTTTACTTCCAGGCTTTCAGGTATAAAGCTTCATGATTTTAATTGCGGATTAAAAGCTTACAAAAAAGATGTTGTGAAATCACTGAAGATTTATGGTGAGATGCACAGATACATTCCTGCTCTTGCACATCTTTCAGGTTTCAAAGTTACGGAAAAAACTGTAAAACATCATGCAAGAAAATACGGAGTAACTAAATTCGGCGCAAGCAGATTTGTTAATGGATTTCTTGACCTGATGACGGTAGTTTTCACCAATAAATATATGAAACGCCCACTTCATTTCTTTGGAAGTCTCGGGATCATTTCATCCTTTGTTGGATTTGGAATATCAGCTTATCTTATTTTTTTAAAACTTTTTGAAGGTCTGGCATTAAGTGACAGACCTCTGTTCCTTGTCGGAATATTTCTTATAATAGTAGGCGTTCAGTTTCTTTCACTTGGTCTGATTGCCGAAATGATAACTAAGTCAAATTACAGAGATGATGATATTCTTATTGAGACTATCCTTTAACTTTTTGAATTAACAGGTTACTTTCGGTGGGAATTATTTTTTAAAAGATCTATAAATTTTAATTGTTTAATGTCAAATTCTGAAATAAGTAAAAAAGCAAAGATCGGTAATAATTTATCAATAAAGAGTTTTAGTATTATTGAAGATGATGTCGAGATAGGTGATAATGTTGAGATAGCTTCCAATGTTCTGATCGCAAACGGAGCCAGGATAGCATCGAATGTGAAAATACATCACGGTGCGGCAGTTGCAACCTTACCGCAGGATCTTAAATTTGGTGGTGAAGTTACAACTCTTGAGATAGGTGAAGGTACGGTTGTCAGGGAATTCACAACACTTAACCGGGCTACAAACCACAGTAAACGTACTATCATCGGAAAGAATTGTTTTATCATGGCATACGCTCACGTTGCCCATGACTGCAGGATCGGTGATAATGTAATTATCGCAAACAGCGTTCAGATGGGCGGTCATGTAAGCATTGATGATTTTGCAATAATCGGCGGTGGAGTAGTTATACACCAGTTCTCAAAAATAGGTGAAAGGGTTATGATAGGCGGTGGCTTCAGAGTAGTAAAAGATGTGCCACATTATATACTTGCAGGCGGATATCCAATGAAATATGAAGGTCTGAATGTCATAGGTCTTAAACGAAAAGGTTTTACAAATGAACAGATAGGAACTATTAGAAAAGCTTATGATGAGATCTACAGATCAGGACTAAATTTCGGTGATGCCGTTAAAAAAATCAGGCAGACTTTTGAAATGACTCCTGAGATCACAAAAATAGTAGAGTTTATTGAAACAAGTGAAAGAGGGATCCTCAAAGGCTGATAATTTAAAATTTTATTTTTTCTTAAAACCAAATTTAAAATATCAATTATTAATATGATTATTTGAAAAAGAATTTAGAGATCAAAATACAATTGGAAAGCGCCTCACAGATCAATTCCATACGCAAATCATTAAATAATTACACCCGTTCGATTGAAAAACAAACCGATATTTATTATAAGGTTAAAAAAGGCAGATTAAAATTAAGGATCATCAATGAAAAAGAAGGAAATCTCATTCTTTATGACAGAGCGGAAAAAAAGGGTAAAAGAATTTCGCATTATACAATATCAGGAACAAAGGATTTCAGAGAACTTGAATACATCCTTACACGTCAATTTGATATACTAATAAAAGTTATTAAGAAAAGAGAGATATACATTTTAAATAATGTAAGAGTTCATCTGGATAAAGTCTCGGGACTGGGAAATTTTCTTGAGATCGAAATAATATACAGTGATCTGCTCAAAGCAAAAAAACAAATGGCTCAGTTAACAGATCTTCTGAAACTTGATGAAACAAAGTTTATAAAGAATTCTTACTCAGATCTTCTGAAATGATTGAGAAGAATTTAATTTTACTATTGAATAATTTAATCAGCCCGAATAAATGTCAGTACAAGGAAAAGAAAACATAAAACACGTTACTACAAAGGTCCTCTCGGTAATGAAACAAAAAGGTGAAAAGATAACCATGCTGACAGCTTATGATTATCTTACTGCCAAGTTTCTTGACGCCGCCGGTATAGAAGTCATACTTGTCGGAGATTCACTGGGCAATGTGATCCAGGGTCATGAAACTACACTTCCTGTTACACTTGAAGAAATGATCTATCATACAAAGATCGTAAAACGCGCAGTAAAGAAGGCTATTGTAGTAGGTGACATGACTTTTATGAGTTATCAGGTCGGTGTAAAGGAAGCTATCACTAATTGCGGAAGGATAATGAAAGAGTCAGGATGCGATGCAGTGAAAATGGAAGGCGGTGATTATATTGCTGAAACGATAAGGAGAGTTGTTGAGATCGGCATTCCCGTGATGGGACATCTCGGACTTACTCCGCAGTCCATTAATAAATTCGGAAGTTATAAAACACGCGGTATAGAAAAAGAAGAAGCAGATAAAATATATAAAGATTCTCTTCTCCTGCAAAAAGCCGGTTGCTTTGCAATTGTACTCGAAAAAATTCCGGCAACACTCGGAACAAAAATTTCCAAAGCGTTGAAGATACCAACTATAGGAATCGGAGCAGGACCAAACTGCGACGGGCAGGTACTTGTTACTCATGATATGCTCGGATTGATTGAAGAATTCAAACCAAGATTTGTCAGAAGATATGCTAATATGGCGGAAGACACTAAGGAAGCTTTTAAAAAATATATCAGGGATGTAAAGCAGAATAAATTCCCGAATCAGAAAGAAAGTTATTGATTTCTTAACTGATATTGATCAATACAAATATAATGGAAAACTTTAATTTCAGAACAGGATTTGGCTACGATGTTCACAGGCTTACCAAAGGAAGAAAACTCATTCTTGGCGGTGTTGAGATAGAATCAGAATTAGGACTCGACGGGCATTCGGATGCAGATGTACTTCTTCATTCTCTCTGTGATGCTCTGCTTGGAGCAGCCGGTTTTAAGGATATAGGCAACCAGTTTCCGAATACGGATGATAAATATAAAGATATTTCCAGTCTTATTCTTTTAACAGAATCTTATAAACTCCTGAAAAATGACGGATGGAAAGTAGGGAATACGGATTCGGTTATTATTCTGGAGGAACCAAAAGTTTACAGGCACAGTGATCAGATGAAGAAAAATATTTCTGAAATAATTGAAACAGAAAACATATCGATCAAAGCGACAACATCAGAGGGAATTGGTTTTGTCGGAAAAAAAGAAGGCTGTGCTGCATACTCAACAGTTCTGATCTATAAATAATACGGATATTACATTTCAGATATTACAAGATATTTTTATGATCTTAATAATTATGCAAAGTATTAATTATGAAATTTAATTTATAATTTGGAATTTCTTCAATCCATAGACGCTTCGATCTTTTATTTCATCAACGGAACTCTTGCAAATCCTTTCACTGATAAATTCATGCCGTTCATTACCGAGCGGAATCACTGGTTTATATTTTACGGACTGATCTGGCTTTATCTTGTTTTCAAAGGCGGAGCAAAAGGAAGGGTTTCAGCTGTCCTGATTCTTATAGTTATATTGTTTGCTGATCAGACTTCTGAAAATATTCTGAAACAGTACTTTCAGAGGATCAGACCTTGTAATGCCCTGGAAAATGTTCACCTTCTTATCAATTGTTCCGGTTCTTATTCATTTCCTTCGAACCATGCAGTAAATAATTTTGCAGCTGCAACTTTATTTTCATATTTCTATCCGCGGATGAAAACGTTTTTATTTACAGGTGCTTCTGTCATAGCGCTTTCAAGAGTTATGTGCGGGGTGCATTATCCTTTTGACATAGCTGCAGGAGCAATATTTGGGGTGCTTTTTGCTTTGATAGTGATTTATTTCTGGAAGTTGTTCAATAAAAGATTTAAGATCTTAACTTAAAATATAAGTGTTTAAAAATTCGAATAAAAAATTATTCCTCCCGATTCTCTTAGCCGGAATTTTCTATAGTGTTTCATTTCCGCCGATCGATCTTTATTATCTTATCTGTTTTTCATTTGTTCTGCTTATAGATATTATTATATACAGCCGGAGTATAAAACAGGCTGTATTCAGAAGCTATTCCGTATTTTTCATTGCTTCATTAATAGGAGTATCGTGGATAGGGTTAAGCGGAATGAGAGAGAATGCTGACAAGTTCCTGATAGCCGGCGGGATATTTGTCGTATTTGTTTACCCTCTGTTTTTTGTTCTGCCTTCGGTCTTATTTTATTTGTTGAATAAAAATTTTACTTCTTCCGGTAAAAAAATAATACCGCTTCTTACATTTCCATTTCTATGGACAGGTTTTGAATATCTTCAGACTTTCGGTCAGATCAATTTTCCTTGGCTCTTTGCAGGTAATTCTCAAAGTTATAATCTGTCCAAAATACAGTTTGCCGAATACACAGGCATGTTTGGAGTATCATTCTGGATCTGCTTGTTAAGCGTTCTCCTGTTCATCCTTTTAAAAAATATTAAAAGCTCCGAAATTAAATATAACAGGAAAAATGTTGCAATAGCTTTTTCTATTTTAGTGATTTATTTCCTTCCCGATCTGTTCAATCAGCTAAATACAAATATTTATCCCGAGACAGGTAAATTAAAAGTAGGGATAGTTCAGCCGAATATTAATCCATGGACAAAATGGGCAGGTAAAAGGCAGGATCTTATACCCGGCTATATTGAACAGATAAATAGTATCAAATCCGGCAATCCTGATGTTGGTCTTATCATACTTCCTGAAACCGCTCTGCCATATTATTTCAGGGAAAGAATATTTGAAGATAGATTATCTCAAATTGTTAATACCTGTGACAGTATTGAAACTCCATTGCTTATCGGGACTCCCGATCTTGTCTATTATAAAGATCAGAACTTAGCTCCGGGAGATGCAAAAGTTATGAAAAGTTCAGGTCTCAAATATGACACCTATAATTCGGCTGTATTATTTGAACCCGGAATTGAACCGGATGATTTTCAGAAACATCAGAAGATCAAACTTGTAATAGGAAGCGAAAGAATGCCATATCAGGAGATCCTTTCATTTACAAAAAGCATTGTAAGCTGGGGAGTAGGTCTGAGCAGCTGGCAGATTGGACAAGACACAAATATTTTCACTTTGCCCGGTGATGTGAAATTCAACACTGCGGTTTGTTATGAATCAGTTTACCCGGGTTTTTTTGCAGACTTTGTAAATAAGGGTGCGGAATTTTCCGTGATCATTACAAATGACGGATGGTGGGGTACATTTTTCGGAACATATCAGCACAACAGGTTTGCTGTCTTCCGCGCCATTGAAAACAGAAGATGGATCGCACGTTGCGCAAATACAGGCATCTCTGATTTTATTGATCCAAAAGGTAATTTTTATCTTGAGACAGAAATAAATGAAAAAGCCAACCTCATCCATGAAGTTGGTCTTATAAATAAAAAAACTTTTTATACTGAGAACGGTGATGTTTTTTCCGAAGGCTGTCTTCTTGTAAGTATGCTTTTACTTGGTGGGAGTTTCTTTTTCAGAAATAAAAAAACATAAGATTATAACTCATTTCTGAAAAATCTTATAGATCTTTCTTTATATCCTTAGTGATCTCCTTGTGCAGATTTATCAGATCATCTGAGATAAGTATCTTCCGTGTACCGGATTTACTGTTTACCCAACCTGATGATTCCGAAATTTCAATCTCCTGAAAAGCACTCTGATATTCAGGCTGAGACAAATCAACTTCATATTTGCTGAATAGTTTTTCCGCATCTTTCAGATTTTTCTTTACCTTTACTTTTTTAAGATTTCTGAAATCACTGTTAACTCTTAATGCAAGCTTCTTCGAAGGTACGAATCTGATCTTTTTCTTTTCATCCGTGTCTTTCCCTCCGCTTTTTTTAAAACTTCCGAATTTTTGAATCGAAAGCTCATCTTCCTTTTTCATCGCTTTCATTACAGTATCAAATACCGCATTTACCGCTTTCTCCGCCTTTTCTTTGCTTATGCCAAGGTCTATCGATACTGCTGAAATTATTTTTTCTTTGGTCATAATTGTTTATTCACTTTTATCAATGTTGGTTTTAAATTCAATTATGTCTTTGGGAGGTATGATCGATAATTGATTATTCTTGTTTGATTCTATTTTCATTTTTTGTCTGACAATTCGGAATTCTCCAAAATTTTCGATATTTGTTGATCTTTTTTTCTTAAGATCTTTTGCGATCATTTCAAAAACAAGGTCAAATACTTTTGAAGATTTTTTCCGTTTTAATTTTGACTCTTTTGAAATTGTCTTTACTAAATCCTGCTTGAGCATAATTAAAATATGTGATTTATATTATTGATTATCTTTTCCAGATATAACTTATCGGTTTCATCAAAATTTGAATGAACATCACTGTCAATATCAAGTATAGCAATCGTTTGGTTATTTTTTAAAACCGGAACAACTATCTCTGATTTTGATAAAGAGTCACATACAATATGACCCGGAAATTTATCCACATCATCGACTATCACTGTTTTACGGGTTTCAGCCGCAGTTCCGCAAACGCCCTTGCCAAAAGGGATCCTTGTACAGGCTACTCTTCCCTGAAAAGGTCCGAGTATCAGTTCATCTGATTTTAAATCATCCGAAAGATAAAACCCAACCCAGAGAAAATTATCCATGGAATATTTTAAAGCTGATGTTATGTTTGCCAGATTGGTTATTAAATTTGGTTCACCATCTATCAATGCATCAATCTGCGATAAAAGCAATTCATACTTTTCGTGTTTTGAAATTCCGGAAGCTGTTTTTAATTCGAATGACATTTTTAAATTAGTATTAAGTATTAGGTATTAGGTATTAGGTATTATATCTATTAATTTTTTTAAGTTAACTGTAAAAGAATATCTCAATACTCAATACTCAATACTCAATACTCAATACTCAATACTCAATACTATTCTTTAAACATTTCCACAAATTCCTTTTCTGTAAGAACCTTAACTCCCAGAGAATTCGCTTTTTCAAGTTTACTTCCTGCTTCTGCTCCGGCAAGTACGTAATCGGTTTTTTTGCTGACAGATGAACTCACTCTTCCGCCGAGATCTTCTATAATCTTCTGCGCATCGTCCCTCTTGTAATTTTCCAGTGTTCCGGTAAGTACAAAAGTCTTATTGTTGAAATTTTCATTTATCCTGCCCGGGTCTTTGCTTTTTTCAGATTCAAACTGAAGTCCGGCTTTTTTCAGATCATTTATAAGTTCAATATTCTTCCTGTCTTTGAAAAATCCTGATACACTTTCAGCTATCTTCGGACCGATCTCATGCACACCGACTATCTCCTCTTCCGTTGCATTTGATAATTTATCAATTGAGCCGAAATTTTTTGAAAGTAATTTTGCAGTCCTTTCACCGACATGTCTGATGCCCAGTGCAAACAATACTTTATCAAAAGGTTTGCTTTTGGAATCTTCGATCGCCTTCAGGAGATTTTCTATGCTCTTATCACCAAATCTTTCAATTGAGATCAGCTCATCTCTTCTTTCTTTTAATCTGTATATGTCAGCATAATTTTTTATAAATCCTTTTTCAAGAAATATTTCGATAATGCTTTCACCAAGTCCTTCTATTTCCATTGCATTCCTGTGAACGAAATGTTCGATGCGTCCCTGCACCTGCGCGGGACAATCATAATTCGGACAATAATAATAAACCTCACCCTCCGGATTAATGAGTTTTGTGTTGCAGACAGGACATTTATCGGGCATCTTATATGGTCTGGAATTATTACTGCGTCTTTTCAGATTGACGGAAAGAACTTTTGGAATTACATCTCCGCCTTTTTCGATCATTACATAATCGCCTTCTCTTATGTCTTTTCTCTTGATCTCATCAAAATTATGCAAAGTAGCTCTTGAGATCGTAGATCCGGCAAGGAATACCGGCTGAAGATCCGCAACAGGTGTGATAGTGCCTGTCCTGCCAACCTGTGTGTAAATTCTGTTCAGCTTTGTCTCTGTTTCTTTTGCTTTGAATTTATAAGCAACTGCCCAGCGGGGAGATTTGGATACGCTGCCGAGAATGTCCTGCTGCTCAAATGAATTTACTTTTACTACGACACCATCGATCTCGTAAGGAAGTTCATCTCTCATCTTTTCAACTTCATCACAAAATTTTCTTACTTCTTCTATGTCAGCTGCTTTACGGTAGTTTGTATTTACGGGAAATTTTAACTTCTCAAGAAGTTTGATGCTTTCAAGATGTGATTTTAAATTTTTATCACCGGTATGTATAAAATATGAAAAAAGATTTAGCGGACGGGATGCAACTATGGCAGAGTTCTTTAACTTTAAAGTACCTGCTGCTGTATTTCTTGCATTGGCAAATATTTTTTCACCTTTAAATTCCTGTTCCTCATTTATTTTTATGAAATCATCTTTTCTGAAAAAAACCTCACCTCTTACTTCAAAGTCTGTAACTGATCTGTCATTTACTGAAAGCGGAATTGATCTTATTGTTTTAATATTCTGAGTTACGTCATCACCCTTTACACCGTCTCCTCGTGTAGCCCCCGTAACAAGTTTTCTGTTTTTATAAATAAGTGATATAGCAATGCCGTCAAATTTAAGTTCGCATACATATTCATATTTTCTGTCTTCAAGTATATTTTTTATCCTGTTATCAAATTCAACAAGTTCATCAAAATTATAAGTATTAGAAAGTGAGAGCATTGGGATCTGATGCTGAATTGTCCCGAATGATTTTGTAGGTTCGCCTGAAACTCTGTTGGTAGGGGAGTCATCCGTCCTGAGCTCCGGAAATTCCTTCTCAAGTTTCTCCAGCTCCTTCATCATAAGATCGTATTTGTAATCATCTATATCCGGCGATGCAAGTGTGTAATACTTATAGTCTGCATCAGAGATCTTTTTTTTCAGAACTTCTATTTTTTTCGCAGCTTCGGTGGAAGTCATATGAAATAAAGTAAAATCTTATTTAATATATTGAAAAGATTACAGTTGATTTGAATTTTTTCATTAAGAATCTTAAAATAAATTCTTCATGTCTGCAATTCCTTTAATGAAATAATGAAGTTATCTGACAACTCCGCTGCGGCCGATCTTAACTTTACTTACAGATTTATTATCAAACTTGATCGGAACATCATTAACTGTTGCTTTTACAACTTCTGTATTATCTGTTGAAATGTAAAAATTCTTTTTAGCTTTAAAGACTCCTGTTTCTCCTTTGCTAAAAGTAATTTTTTCCGGCTTTGAATAATTTACGGAATCAGTAACAAGATAAAATGAACCTGCTCCAAGTCCGGTTATTTTAAGAGTAATGGAATCACCCGCTGCTGCAAGTTCTTCTTCTGCTTTTTTGATAGAATCCTGAATCTCTTCAGGGGTCCTTTTTCCAAGGATCTTTTGCTCCTGTTCTTTTACTACGTCGTCAAAATTCTGCCTGATGACTTCGGGTTTATCTTTTGATCCTTCAAGAAAA
>JAGQWH010000007.1 GCA_020437545.1 Ignavibacteriota bacterium | reverse complement strand
CAGACCTTGTCCCAGCGAACCTGAAGCAATCTCAACTCCCGGTACGCCGTGTGTACTTGCCGGCGCAGGATGTCCCTGTAATCTTCCGTTGATCCTTCTTAATGTCTTCAATTCTTCCAAAGGAAAATAACCTCTTCTGGCAAGAGTTGCATACCATACAGGTGCTATGTGACCTATAGAAACGAAGAAATAATCTCTATCTGTCATTCCGGGATCAGCGCTGTCAAGTTTTAATTTATTAAAATATAATGCTGTGAAAATATCAGCCATTCCTAGCGGACCGCCGGAGTGACCCGTGTTTGCAATTACAAGCATGTTGATAATGTCTCTTCTGATCTGGCGCGCCATTTCATTAAGATCTTCGATTGTTTCTAAATTAGGATTTTTGCTCATTTATTTATTAATTAGTTAAAAGTTTAAAGTTTAAAGTTAAAAGTTTAAAGTTAAAAGTTGAAATCCGACGTGGCGGAAAAAGTTGAAAGTTAATTCGCCATGGTGGATCAAAAGTTTAAAGTTTAAATCAATTTTTCAGTTCATTCTTTGCTTTAAGAAGATCAAGTATGGGTGATATATGTTTTAAAAGAATTACAATACAGATTGCCGATATAAATGAAAATAAAAATCTGAACTGGTCCTCTATACCGGCCAGGACCGGATTATTGAATCTTAATATTATTGATTGTAAAACAATTACAGACAAAGGCAGCATTATAATGGCAATAACAGTTGCAATGTGAACATTTTTTGCAAGTTTATACATAATAAAATAAAGTATAAGCCATATTATCACCAGAGTAAAATTAATTACAGCCATGATCCCTGCTGCTGTTGAAAGACCTCTTCCTCCTTTGAATTTTAACCATACAGAAAAATTATGTCCCGCCAGTAAAAGTATTGCGGGTATCATTATAAGTTCAGGTTCGAATGATGAATAATAAAGAAACCATGTTACAGGTAAAGCTCCCTTAAGAAAATCTGTAAGCAGAACTATTATTCCATCTGTCTTTGAATTTGTAACATCTAAAGTATTACGTGCGCCTACATTACCTGAACCAAGGTCTGTAATTCTTTTTTTGTATTTTAGTTTTACCAGTATATACGCCGTTGGAAAAGAACCGATCAGATAAAAAACCAGACAAACAATAAAATAAGACATCTTTTAGATTTAAAAATAATCATTTATTTGCAATATCTAACTCTTTCCATAATTTCTAAAGTTAAATATTTACAGCATAACAAATCAAAAGTCAAAGATCAAAATTCTAAAATTTTATTTAATATCTGCAACTCTCGCCACAATAATTCCACCTTGTTTTGAATTCCCCATTAAATAATCCTGCAGATCCATCGGAGAGATCTCAACCTGTTTATCTTTCAATGATGCGTTCAGCAAATATGCTATACCGTTTTCTTTGTAAACATAACCGGTATGTGCTACATCTAGTCCGTCTATGGTTGAAGTAATTCCTATTATATCGCCATTTTCAAGTTTATCGTAAATTAACGAAATATCCTCTTTCGGGATATAATAGATTTCCCTGCTGTTAATATTGTCTTCTACCCCGATCATTTCATTCACAGCACCCGGATCATTTGCCAGCTGTTTATAGGAATTAGTATGAGTTGTCATAAAATCTATGGTCTTATTATATGGTACTCCGCCAATTTCCTTAGTAATATCTTTTACTAAACCTTTCTGTTCGTTATTGTAGATCCAGTCACTGAAGTAATGAAGGCGTGAGGGATAACCTGTATTTTTACCGTCTCTGTAACGCACTCTTTCCAGTACTTCCCTGTAATCTTCAATTGTATTCTTTCCTTCCTTTATCATGATCGAAAAAGTCAAAGCATTTTCTACAAAAGTAACACAATCAAGACCTGTAATTTTGATCACAACTTCTTCAGTATTGGGATTTTCATCCAATGTACCTCCGACATAAGGAGTGCCGATAAATGTTTTTCCAACTTCAATTATCAGTTCATTCATTGGTAATGACTTCAGAGATGCATCAAAAGACTTTATCTTCTTATTGCATTTCATTTTTTCATAATCATCTGCAATATCTGAAGGTATTTTAATTTCAGAATTTTCAGAAGAACCGGAATTATATGAATTGGATAATTTATATTGATCGGAAGAATTTTTCAGAGATTTTGCTGAACCTGAAGCTATAAAAATTATAAAGTAAGAAAATATTGTAAGTATATAAAAAAGTTTAAACTTTTTCTTTGAGTTCATATTTTTAGATTTTTATTAATTTAAACATTATTAATTTTAATTTAAACGAAAAACTAATTAACCAATAATTATATGTCAGATAAAAGTGTTATTAAAATCAGAAAAGCAAAAAAGAAGGATTCGAAAAAGATCTTAAAGTTGATAAAAGAACTTGCCATTTTTGAAAAGCTTGAATTTCCTGATAAGAATGCAGCAAAGCGTCTTATAAAAGATGCATTTTCAAAAGATCCTTTGTTTCGGTTACTTACAATTGAATATGAAAATAAAATAGCCGGATATGTAATATATTATTATACTTATTCTTCATTCCTTGCAAAAAGATCACTTTATCTTGAAGATATATTTGTTTCAGAAGATTTTCGGGGTAAGGGAATTGGAAAAGCTGTATTTAAGAAATTAATGAAAATAGCAAAGAAGAATGATTGCGGAAGAATTGAATGGATAGTACTCGACTGGAATCAAAATGCAATCAGCTTTTATGATAAACTTGGCGCTCAGCATCTTCATGACTGGAAAACGTACAGGATAAGTTTATAATCCGCCGCGGTGTATTATAAACTTTACATACCCGTTAAACCTTTTAGTTAAGTAAATTGTCTTTTAAGTGTAAATTTGTCTGACAAAAAATTAAATATCGCCAGTTCTGATGAAGAGCTGATCAGTTCTTTTAATAAAGGTGATCAAAGCGCTTTTAATTATATTGTCAGAAAATATCAAAAAAAGGTATACTGGATCATCAGAAAAATGGTCCTGGATCATGATGATGCAGACGATATTACACAGGAAGTTTTTATAAAATTATACAGATCGCTGAATGATTTCAGAGGTGATTCAAAATTTTTTACATATCTGTATAAGATCGCAGTAAATTACTCAATAAATCATCTCAACAGGAATAAGAAAATCAATTCAAGAAAGTCAGACATTGATAATTCTCTTATCCTGTCTGAAGATAAGATAGCTGATGAGATCATGATCTCCAGGGACAGAACTGAACTTCTTGAAGAAGCGATTGAAACTTTGCCGGCTCAGCAGAGAGCGGTTTTTAATATGAGATATTATGACAACCTCACTTATGAAGACATCGCAAATATTCTCAATAAATCAGCAGGAGGAATGAAAGCAAATTACTTTCATGCAATAAAACGACTGGAAAAGTTTCTTAAATGTCATAAAAAATCAGAACTAACAGAATCTAATTGAAATTATTTAAATAAAATGAATACAAATATTAACTATAATACTGAAGATCTTCTCCACAGTCTTCCGGATTACATTTCGAAAAATATAACTGACCCGGAATTAGTAAAAGCCATTGAATCTAAGATCAGCTCTGATCCGGAGTTTAAAATGGAATACTTAAATTTATCGGAAACTTTAAATTTATTCGAATCATACAATATGGAATCACCTTCTGATGCATATTTTAATAATCTATCCGTCAGAATAAACGAATCAATTCATAAAGAAACGCAGACTGATCCTTTCTTTAAACGTTTCGGAATTTCTCTGAAGTTTGCATTATCTGCATTTGTTGTTTTATTTGTAATTACATCCGCTGTTTTCTATTTTTATAATTCCGAAACTGATAAGAATTTAATTACATCTGATCAGACTAATGTCAGTACTGATAAAAATGATAGCCTGAAGATCAATGAATCAGGAAATAACGGGCAATCACATACTATTCCTGACATGTCGGTTGCAAATGATCCTGAATCTGAAATGAAAAATGATGGGATTAAAAAAACTGAATTAATTGATAATAAAAGCGAAAATACTAAAAGAAATAACCGGCTTTCTGAAAACAAATCTGATATTCAGAAAAAAGAAGTTGCAAATACTTTAAATGAAAATAGTTCTGTCTTTTCAAAAGAGGACGAGATAACTTCCGTTCCTTTTAAAGCCAGTGCTTTTGATGAACTTGCATTTGCGGATAATACAGGTGCAAATAAAAATAGTCCGGATCTTAGTGATAATTCTGATAATACTGAAAGTTCTGAATCTGAACTCGAGCAGAATGATGATGTTCTTATTTCCGGAGATTCGGATGATGATTTTCTGGAGGAAGATATTTTTGATCTGACTCCCGAAGAACAACTGGAAATAGTAAAATATTTAAAACAATCTTAAGAAAAATATAACTGACAAAATTATGAATATTTTTAAAATCATATTGATTTCCTGTCTGATCATAACAGCTAATTTTTCATACGCACAGTATGATAAAAACAAGTTGCAGATGAAAGGTCAGATAGACAGCTTAATGAACAGCAAACTGATCTCCGAGACTGGAATTGATCAGACAACCGCTGATAAATTTATTGAAAAATATAAAGAAAACAATAAACAGATAAGAGAGCTTAAAAAGGAAAAAAAAGAAGTAATGAAATTAATAAAAGCTGATCCTTCGGCTCTGGATGTAGGAACCAAACTTGATAAACTTATCGATCTGGATTATGAAATTTTTAAAAACCGTAAGGCTTTTATGGAAGATCTGAACAATTTTATGACTCCCCAGCAGATAGCGGGTACAATTGTTTTCATGAATGATTTTTCGAAAGAATTCAGAAAAAGACTTAAAAAGAATAGAAATGGAAATAGAAATTAAAAAAACTGACTGAACTTCCTTTACTGCGTTTTAGATAATAATATAATTAATCAGGTTTCCAATAATATCCTTACCATTAAATAAATACACTTCAATCTGCTTCCGTATTTTATTATTTTACAATAATTTATTTACATCTATTCCGCCAAAAATGGCGATTTATGCATTATATTGCCGGCGTAAAATGAAAAGTTTATTTAGATAAAACTTTTTATTTTTCTTTTGGTTATTGAAAATGGTAAATTTACAGATTAAATATAAAAAAATACAACTTAATAAACAGAATAAGAATAAATGTTAAACTTTTTAAAAAAGATATTCCCATCTAAACACGAAAAAGATGTTAATTCAATACTTCCTATCGTAGACGAAATAAATAAATTTTACGAAGAATTTGACAGTCTTTCCGATGAACAGTTAAAAGAAAAGACAATTGAATTCAAAAACAGAATCGAATCAGAGACTGAAGAGATCCGCAACAGAATTTCATCCATAAGAGAAGAGCTTACGAAAGACGTATCTCATGATGAAAGAATGGATCTTCATGATGAACTTGACAAACTCAATAAAGACAATTATGATATGATCTCAGCAGTTCTTGATGATATTCTGCCTGAAGCATTCGCAGTTGTTAAGCAAACCTGTAAAAGGCTTTGCGGAAAAGAATGGGAAGCTGCAGGTAACAAGATAACATGGAACATGATCCCTTATGATGTTCAGCTTATCGGCGGAATAGTCCTTCATCAGGGAAAGATCGCTGAGATGGCAACCGGTGAAGGTAAAACTCTAGTTGCAACTCTTCCGATGTATCTTAATGCTCTTGCAGGCAGAGGCGTACATCTGATCACAGTTAATGATTATCTGGCAAAAAGAGACAGCGAATGGATGGGTGAAATTTTTAAATTTCTCGGTCTTTCTGTCGGTGTTATACTTAATGATATGGAGCCGAACAAAAGACGTGAAATGTATAATTCAGATATCACTTACGGAACAAATAATGAATTCGGCTTTGATTATCTGAGAGATAATATGGTAGTTGATAAAAGCTATCTTGTTCAGCGTGAACACTATTATGCAATTGTTGACGAAGTGGACTCTGTTTTAATTGATGAAGCAAGAACTCCATTGATAATTTCAGGTCCTGTAGAAGCGCCTACTCATAAATACAATGACCTTAATGTTAAAATTAAAAGACTTGTAGAAGCTCAGAGAAATCTTGTAAATAAACTGACCGGAGAAGCTGAAGCACTTACAGCTAAAGAAGATATGACCAAAGAAGACATTGCAGCAGCAGGTCTTGCTTTGCTCAGGGCAAATCATGCACTTCCAAAACATAAAAAACTTCAGAAACTATTCAGTGATCCGTCAAACAAGAAGTTACTTCTTCAGACAGAAGCTGAATATATGAGGGATAATTCAAAACAAATGTATATAGTCGATGATGAACTGTATTTTGTTGTTGAAGAAAAATCTCATATTGCAGATCTCACAGAAAAAGGAAGAGAATTTCTTGCGCCGAGCAGTGAAGAAAAAGACTTTTTTACACTTCCCGATCTTGGAAGCGAATTTGCTCAGCTTGAAAATGATCCGGATTTATCAATTGAAGAAAAAGAATTAAAAAAGGATGAACTTACAAAAATATATGCTGAAAGAAGTGACAGACTTCATACAGTTCAGCAGTTATTAAAAGCACATGCCTTATATGAAAAAGATGTTGAATATGTAATTCAGGATGGTAAAGTTATGATCGTGGATGAGTTCACAGGAAGGATTTTATCCGGTAGAAGATATTCTGACGGACTGCATCAGGCAATTGAAGCAAAGGAAGGAGTTCATGTAGAAAAAGATTCCCAGACACTTGCTACGATTACACTTCAGAATTATTTCAGATTATACAAAAAACTTGGCGGAATGACAGGGACAGCCGAAACTGAGTCAGCAGAGTTTTTTGATATTTACAAGCTTGATGTAACGGTAATTCCGACCAACAGGGATTGTGTAAGAGATGACATGAATGATCTTATTTATAAAACAAGACGTGAAAAATATAATGCTGTACTCGATGAGATCGTGAAAATGAGAAGTGAAAGAAGACCAACTTTGGTAGGAACTACCAGTGTTGAAGTATCCGAGACTATCTCCAGATTACTGAAAAGAAAATCAATTCCTCACGAAGTCCTTAATGCAAAGCAGCATGCAAGAGAAGCAAGCATAGTTGAGAATGCAGGATTGCCGGGGGCTGTAACAATTGCCACTAACATGGCAGGTAGAGGAACTGATATTAAGCTGGGACCCGGTGTCGCCGAAGCAGGCGGTCTTCATATTATTGGTACAGAACGTCACGAATCAAGAAGAATTGACAGGCAGCTGAGGGGAAGAGCCGGTAGACAGGGAGATCCGGGATCATCCAAATTTTATTTATCACTCGAAGATGATCTTATGAGATTATTCGGAAGTGACAGGATAGCCAATGTAATGCAAAAGCTCGGTATTAAGGAAGGTGAAGCCATTGAGCATACGATGATCACTAATTCCGTAGAAAGAGCACAGAAAAAAGTTGAAGAAAATAATTTTGCCATAAGAAAAAGACTTCTTGAATATGACAACGTTATGAATCAGCAGCGTGAAGTCATTTATTCAAAGAGAAGACAGGCACTCATGGGTGAAAGACTGAAAGATGAAATATTTGACATGGTAGACGGTGCCGTTGAAAATATGGTGAAAAAATATTATGAAGAAGGAAATCTCGAAGGATTGATAGATGAGGTTCAGAGAACATTCCTGGTAAGAATAGAACTTACTCCGGATGAATTCCAGAAATTGGGTGATACAGGATTAAAAGAAAAAATCCTGGATGCTGCAAAAGAATTTTATAACAGGAAGGAAGAAAGATACGGTTCTGATCTGATGGGACAGGTAGAAAGATTTGCAACACTGAGCATAATTGATGAGAAATGGAAAGAGCATTTACGCGAAATGGATGATCTTAAGGAAGGTATTAATTTCAGAGCTTACGGTCAGAAAGATCCTTTACTTGAATATAAAACTGACGGATTTAAACTTTTTGTTGATATGCTTGATTCTTTATCCGTAAGTCTGATCAACTTTATTTTTAAATTCACAACACAGACTCCGGAAGAAGCACAAAATATTAAAACACCAACGCAGACAAATCAGTCAAGATTGAGAACATATCATCAGTCTACAGAAGGTATGGGATACATAGGCGGAAGCAGTGAAACAGATAATAAAGATCCGAATGCTAAGATCCAGCCCGTAAAAGTCGGTGAAAAGATAGGAAGGAATGATCCCTGTCATTGCGGCAGCGGAAAGAAGTATAAAAATTGTCACGGCAGATCAAGTAAAGAAGCTGTCAGATAATATATGAATATTTCTGAGAATACTAAATCATTCATTGAAGAAATTAACGATAAAACACAGAAACCTCTTAAAAACATTTATGAGGTTTCTGTCATTATTGAGAATACCGGAAATGAAAAAAATATTCAACTTTTCAAAGATCTGATATTTACTGCAAAATATGTGAAAGGTCTGAAGAGTGTTTTATCAAATCAGATAGTAAACAAAGATGATTTTATGGAAAGGATGTTTGAAGAGTTTAATAAGAATGTGCAAAAATTTTCAGTTTTCCTTAAAGATTCAGTTGAATCTTCTGATGAAAAAATCAAAATACATTTTAACAGAAAGTATTTTGAACTGAACCATGAATGTCTTATAAATACAATGGAACTGATTGAAGATCTGAGCTTATGTAAAGAATTTTTTAATGCTAATCCTGAATATCTGGACAGACTTCAGGAACCCGGGATCAGATCCTGATAGATCTTTTTCAATTCCACGGAAGGCTGAGCGTTAAATTCATTCTTAAGCCTTTTTTCATAAAGCTTATACATATATTTTATCTTCCTGTAATCTTTTTCATCACTGTAAATAGAAAAAAGTTTAAGCATAATATCATCATCACTGAATTCCGATTCAACCAACCTCTCTAAAAGCCTGGTAACAATATCCGTTTCCTGCATATCTTCGTAATATGCAATAAGTTTATGTATGGTTTCCGAATATATGTATCTCAGATTTTCCCGAATATCCTCAGCCCAGTTCTGATACAGCCCTTCGCCGAAATCAGTTTTATACAGATCTATTGCTGAATACTTATCCGAATAATTACTGCTGCTGCTCAATGATTTGAATTTTTCAATGTCAGTTTCTATCTCAACTTCAATATTTTCCGAAGTTAACTGGTATTTTTTTCCTTTGATGATCAAAATGTCTTTAATTATCCTTTCGTTTAGCAGTTCGGATATAAAGGTCTGAAGAGTCTTACGGACTTTATTTATTTCAACATCTGCGATCGCATCATATTTTACGTCTTTTGAACTGTATAGCATATCATCGATAAGTGATTCTTTTGATACATCAATATTCATTACAGTGTTATAAGCAATATAAAGAAATATGGACTTTGATTTTGGTCTGTGCCAGAAATTGTCTGTAAGTTCATTATTGTTGATAAAAATTCTGTTTCCATTAAGGAACTCTATTGATATTTTCAACAGTACTTTATTACTTGTTTCTTTAAGTCTTTTTAAAGGTAAGACCTTCTCAATATACTTGTTTGTGATTCCGTTTTCATAAGCATACATAAATACTTTCTTTAACTTTCCTGCATTAGACCTGAAATGTATATAATTATCAAATTCATATTCTTCACATAACCCAAGAAATTTCATATATGAAATTTTAAATTTTGAAGTTTCTCTGTTTTTTGCATGCATATATGATTCGCAAAAGCAAATTACTGCCTGATTGAAAAGCGTGAAATTTATTTTTTTCAGGGAGTTTATCTCTTTTAAAATGTTTTTATACATTTTTTTGTCATTCGTAAGCAATGAAGCTTCCAGGCTAAGTATAAGTTTCCGGGTGGAGGAGATATTGAAAATATTTTCGTCAAGTATACTGATCACTTTCTGTCCTTCGCCCATAAGGTTATAACAATATAAGATCAGCGAATCGATAAAGTATATGTAGTTTTTCTGGAAAGTACTTTTCTTAAGCACTTCGAGTTCGGAAATAACTTTTTTGAATTCATAATTCAAAAACATTCTGAGAATGCTCTGAAATTCAAACTGGTTTTTATAAGTTGAGAATATTGTTCTGTTTTTTTCGTTATTTCTTTTTTCGAGAAGATTATAAAAATTTTCATATTGAGAAAAATTATAGCTGGCGAATAAAGCAAAACACATCTGGCTGTAGTTTGAAAGATCAAAATTTTTCAGATCAAAATTATTGAGAATGTATTCAACCACTTTATTTCCGGTCTTATAATCGCCATAATCAAAAAATATCAAAAGTGAAAAAGCACTTTCGACGAGACTGTTTTCTTCTTCCTCGGAAATATCACCCTTTTTCTTCAGAGCGATTTTATTGAATATTTCCTTCAGTCTGTCTATGTATTTCTTACTTTTCCGGTTTTCCCCGGTTGTAATATATGATTTTATAAGAGAAACTATGAATTGAATTTCCTGCTCAGTCTTTAATTTGAATTTCAGAATGTGTTCCGAAATTTCTATGTTCGCCTTACCTATACCTTCTTTATAAAAATTACAGTTACATATCAGCATAAGTAATTCTATATAATAATTTACATCTCCCGGTTTAATTTTATTAACAGGAATAAGATAATTCTTACTTTTACCTGAAGATAATCTTGAATAAATTATATTCTTAAGATATGTAATTGCTTTATCAATATTTTTATCTTTATAAATTAGGGTACTGATTTTCAGTAAAATATATTCAAGAGATTCTTTAAATTTTTTTTCCTGAATTTCCTCAATTTTAGTATAAAGTCCGCTTGAATGAATGAGAAGTAATTTATCTGAAGCATTCATTCTTATCCAGTTTCTCAGTGTTTCATGATTTTCAGCTTTTATCAGATAGTTAAGTGCTATGTATACTTCTCTCCATTCTTTATTCTTCAGATAATAGATCCCAAGCTGATTATATATGTCTCTGATCTCTTTTTCGGTAAATTGTTCTATTGCAATTTTATTCAGATATTCCCTGAGTAATTCATGAAATTTGTATGTCTCATCTTCACGGTTAATAAAAACATTCCTCTCATAAAGCTTTGTAAGCATGGAATATCCTGTTTTGATCTTCATGACATTCTCTATAATGTGTTTGGAAAATGATTCGGGAAATGATAATTTTAAAAGCAGATTCTTTTCGTTATCTGTAAATTCTTCATAGATCTCATTGGTAAAATAATCGAAAATTTCATTTCTGCTGAAACTGTGATTCCTTTCTTTAAGAAGATCCCTGTCATCAGACATAAGAAAAAGCTGAATTGCAGTTACCCAACCTTCAGTGGTTTTTAAAAATTCTTCAAGCTGAACCTTGTCTATCTGTTCCGTTTTTTTAGTGTAAGCTTTAAGGAAATTTTCAATATCCTGTAAAGTAAATGAAAGATCTTCCTTTGTAATTCTTCCAAGCCAGTTTTTTGCAAGGAATTTAGGATAGTTGATCTTTTTAGGATCTCTTCTTGATACAAATACTATGTTTACATTTGAAGGAAGGTATTCGAGGAAATAATTCAATGCAGTACAAACCTCGTTACTTGAATCTATATTGTGAAAATCATCAAGGAATATGTACAGCCTCTTATTTTTTTTCTTTAAATACTGAAACAGATCACTTGAAAATGAAGAGATCACATTATTGATCTTTTCGTCAAGTGAAACATTCTGCGATCCGGAAATAACCTTTTTTAAATTTTTACCGAATTTTGAATCGGTAAAGTTCTTTTCAAAAGCAATTGCCAGTAACAGAAAAAAATTTTCTATGGAGTTATCATACGGACTGAGACTGATCCAGAGTTTAAGATCTTTTTTCAGTTTATGGAAATATTCTACCGAGAATGAGGTCTTACCGTAACCTGCGGGAGCAGTGATAAGGATTAATCTTTTGGATTCATAAGAAGAGATCTTATCAATAAGTTTTTCTCTTGAATAATAATATCCGGGTATTTCAGGCGTGATGATCTTTTGTGTGTGCTCTATTTTCAGAACCAAAGTAATTTCTCCGGATAATTTTCTATAATCAACAAACTATCAAACATAATTAATAAAGGCAATAATCATATTTTGGTAAATAAATTATTGCCTTAATTTTATATACAGAGATTTTTAAGCCTCAGCCGGTTCAGATGTTCTTATTTTTACATCTCCGACCGGAATGATGACCGGATCTTTTCGGGTTCCGGAAAGATCAAATGATTCCTTGGTCTGCTTGTCTTTGAGTGTTTCCTGCAGTTCCAGATTTTTTCTGATCTTCTCTTCAAATTCTTTAAGCTTCTCTTCGATTGTCATTACTGTTTTCTTCTTTGCAACCATATCTTCCCTGTATCTCTTTAAGAAATATCCAATAGTCTCAACTCTGATCTTTATTGATCCTGTTGGTTTATTTTCATCTATATCTTTGAATGAAAAATAAGGAGTACCCGAACTTTCGACTATCTCCTGTATCACAGAATAGATAGGCGCATCATGTCCGCACTTGAATGATGATAACTCGAGAGCAACTAAATTCGGATGACGCGCAGCATATTTAGCCGCCCATACTTTTCTCGAAGTATTTTCCGAATAGGAATTTTTCCATACATCTTCTATGTCGAATGGCGACCTGATGAGTCCGGCTTTTATCTCATCACCAAACAACTTATCAAGTGTCTCTTCATCTGTAGGTAGAGTATCCTGATAAAATACAGGATAACCGAGTTTCTGAAACTCTTCAAGAATTTCATGATTGATTCCCGGATCATTGTGATAAGGTCTGGCAAGTACTACCAATCCTACCCTGTTTTCTTTTTCAAGCGTATCAAGAATATTTTTTGAATCTTCCTTCAATCCATCCATGAATTTATAATAAGCAATGTATCCTTCCTTTACAGCCTGTATATTCTCTTCCATGCTGACTCCAAGTATGTCTTTGAAACAATCATACATCTGCTTGATAGTTAACTGTTCATTGAATAACTGTACAAACGGGCACAGATATTCAATCTCAAATTCCTTGAACAGATCGCCTTCTTTTGTGAATGCTGCTTTGGCTGCTTCAATGGTCGCGGTAATGGTCGGACATGCATTGTGAGCCTGAGCAAACTCCAGATCCGAAGGCATATTATCAACTATTGGTGAGAACAGGAAGTCTATTTTCTTTTTCTTGTTCTGAACATAAAGAAGATTATGTATATGCGGAATTGCAACTTTAGACGGGAAACACGGATCAATACTTCCTCGCTTTGCGCCGGCTTTGTACATCTCTTCTGAGGTGAATTCTGAATAAACAAAATTTCCGGGCATTATTCCAAGCGCTTCCAGATAAGCGGTAAAGAAAGGAGTATGCTGATACATATTCAATACCCTCGGAATACCTATTACAATTTTCTTTCTTCTTTCCCTTAGTCCGATCTTGTGAGCATATTCTGCCTTATCTTTTTTACTGACCAGTAATCCTTTAGGTTCTTTGATCTCTTCCAAAACCACTTTTGGCTTATAGGAAACCCAGGCTTTCTTTGCTGCTTCTTCGATCATGTTAGGATTGACTTTTTTAATATCGTCAAGCCCTTGCTTTATGCCTCTCATGTCAGCAATGTCTTCTACTGTTCCTTTTTCACAGGTCGCAATGATGAGTCTCTGAGTGCCTTCCACAAGCGGAACCTTGGATTTCGGATTTACAATTTCCTCAGGTTTAAATTCCTTCAGATCAATGAACTTCTGTCTTTCTTCCTCAAGCTTGTCATCCGGAATATTTTCAGTCTTCACATCTATGAATGTCCTCAGACACTTATTTTTGCAAAAGTAACATCTTGTAGTTTCTTCCCTTGTAGTCTTGAAAATTATTTTAGAAACTCTGTCAAGACCTATGAACTCTGTCCTTTTTCCATTATGATAAAGTCTTGCAGCTTCTATACCGCAACCGATCGCGCCGGCTTCACCTGTGTGTTTATGAACAAAAACCTGCGGCTCTACACCGCTTCCTTTAAATCTTTCCTCAATAAAATCCACCTGTGTCTTTACAGCAGCGAGATTATGCTGTGTTCCTCCCTGTAATACAAAAGTAGAACCAAGCTTTGCAAGATTCGGTATCTGCGAAACATAAAGCCAGATATTCTTCGGCAATACGTTTGCGAGTCCCGCCATTATCTCTTCGGCTTTCCATCCCTGTCTCTGAAAATCCACAATATCGGATTGCATGAATACCGCACATCCGTAACCGAATGTCGGATAGGTCTTTGCTTCGAATGCTTTATCTGCAAATTCTTCTACAGTATATCCAAATCCCTGTGCGGTTGACTGAAGGAAATATCCGTTACCTGCAGAGCATTGTGTATTTAATTTAAAATCTACGACTCTGCCCTGATTCAGAATGATTATTTTAATATCCTGTCCGCCTACATCACAGATCACATCAGTATCAGGATAATAATGAAGACCTGCCTGAGTGTGAGCTACTGTTTCCACAAGAGCAACATCTGCATGCAATACATCTTTCAGTATATCCTTTGCATAACCAGTGGTTCCGACACCAAGTATTTCTAGTGTCGCGCCCTGCTCTTCGATCTGCTCCTTTATCTTTGCAAGTATCTCTATTGTATCTTCAATAGGATTTCCTTTTGAAAGCTGATAGGCTTTTACAAGAACTTCCTTATCGAGTGAAACAAGTGCTGCTTTTGTCGAAGTGGAACCACCATCAATACCTATAAATCCTTTTACAACTTCTCCCGGCTTGAATGTAGCAGGTATGAATTTTTCAACTTTGTACTTTTCCTTGAACTCACTTAATTCCTTATCATCTTTAGAAAGTCCTGTAACATTTCCTCCGCTCAGCTTTTTCTTTTCTTCTTCCCTTCCGACAAGTATATAATGCTCAAGATCTTTCCAGCCTTTATAGACTCCGATATGATCCTCTTCATCTTTACCGTATTCCACTGCTCCAATTGCAGCAAAGTATTGAGCATTATCAGGCACCTTGATCAGATCTTCCGGAGCTACACCCTGAGGGAGAGCAATTTTTCTTTCTTCCCAGATCTTTGGAATATTGAACTTCCAGCAATCTTTCATTCCCTTGATATAAAAATTCGGTCCGCCAAGTAATAATACTTCAGGCATTAATGTATGACCTCTTGTAAGAACTGAAATATTCTGTTGTATGATGGATTCAAACAACGAAGCCATGAGCTGATCAGCCGGAACACCGGATTTTTGTAAACCGTTAATATCTGTCTCGGCAAACACCCCACACTTACCGGCAACAGGATGTAATCTGAGATCATAATATCCCATGTTGCATAATTTATCAGCAGGTATTTTTAGCTTGGCATTTATTTTGTCAATAACTGCACCGGTTCCTCCTGCACATTTATCATTCATTGACGGGATCTTTTTCTTTTTGCCCGTTTCTTCATCCGGTTTAAAAATGATGATCTTGGCATCCTGACCGCCAAGTTCAATCACAGAATGAGTAGCAGGGTAAAGTTTCTCAACTGCAAGTGATACTGCGTTCACTTCCTGTACAAACTTTCCGCCAATAAGCTTTCCGATATTTCCTCCGCCCGAACCGGTAATGAAACATCTTACCTGTGACGGATCGTCAATATCACAATCATCCTCGATCTTCTTTAAAAGTTCGAGAGACTTCTCCGGCTGCTTTGTGTCATGTCTCTGATAATCAGACCAGATTATTTCATCCTTTTCTGTATCAATTACTACAGCTTTTACGGTTGTGGAACCTACATCAAAACCGATGGAAAGATTTCTTCTTTGGGACATAATATGATTTTAGATTTTTGATTTACGATTTTTGATTTAAAAATTACTTCTTTCTGAAGAGTTTGTATATTTCAATGTAACTTACACACTCCACAAACTCCTAAAACTCCACACTCTCCACACTCTCCACAAACTCCAAACACTCCACAAACTCCAAACACTCCACAAACTCCAAACACTCCACAAACTCCAAACACTCCACAAACTCCACACACTCTAAACACTCTAAACACTCCAAACACTCTCTAGTCAAGTGAAAGTACTGCATGGAAGGCTTCCTGTGGTATTTCTACCGAACCGACCTGTTTCATACGCTTCTTACCTTCCTTTTGTTTTTCAAGGAGTTTTCTCTTACGTGAAATGTCTCCGCCGTAACATTTGGCTATAACATTTTTTCTGATAGCGCTTATTGTTTCACGGGATACAATTTTTGCTCCTATTGCTGCCTGTATGGCAACTTCGAACATCTGTCTGGGAATCAACTGTCTCAATTTTGTACAGAGTTTTTTGCCCCATTCAAATGCTTTGTCTCTGTGAACAATTACTGATAGTGCATCCACTGGTTCACCGTTCAATAGAATATCAAGTTTAACAAGTTCCGACTTCTTATATTCCTTAAAATCATAATCAAACGAAGCATATCCTCTTGAATAAGACTTAAGTTTATCATAAAAATCAAATACTATCTCACTTAATGGAAATTCAAAATGCATGTCAACTCTTTTAGCATCAACATAATTGGTTGTAACAAATATTCCGCGACGCTCATTTGCCAGTTTCATCAGATTACCTATATATTCTGTTGGTGTAATGATATTAGCTCTGATATAAGGTTCTTCAATATAATCTATAAGTCCTGTATCCGGCATAAGTGAAGGATTCTCTACAAGTATCATATCTCCGTTTGTCTTAAAAACTTTATATTCAACACTCGGAACGGTTGTGATAATGTTCAATCCGTACTCCCGGTCAAGTCTTTCCTGAACGATCTCCATATGAAGCATACCGAGAAAGCCGCATCTGAATCCGAAACCGAGAGCAACAGATGTTTCAGGCTGGAAAGTCAGAGCTGCGTCATTTAATCTTAATTTGGAAAGCGAATCTCTCAGTGCTTCAAAATCTTCTGTCGAAGTCGGATATATTCCACTGAAAACCATTGATTTGACTTCTTTGTAACCCGGCAACGGTTCGGTCACAGGTTCGGCTATATTAAATATTGTATCTCCGACTTTTGAATCATTTACATCTTTGATCCCTGCAATAATATATCCTACATCACCGGAATTCAGTTCACTGGTCTTTACTCTTCCCATTTTTAAGACACCGACTTCCTCTGCCTCGAATTTCTTATCCGTAAAATACAATTTGATCTTATCACCAGGTTTAATGCTACCGTCATAAACTCTTACATAAACTATCACACCTCTGTAAATATCAAATTTTGAATCAAAGACCAAAGCTCTGAGAGGCTTTTCCTTTTCTATTTTTGCAGGTGGAATTCTTTTCACAATTGCTTCGAGAATGTCTTCCGTACCAATATCAGCTTTAGCGCTGGCAAGTATTATATCTTCTTTTTTACATCCTATCAGTTCAATAATCTGAGCCGTTACTTCATCCACCATTGAATTCTGCAGATCGATCTTATTTATTACAGGAATTATCTCAAGACCGTTGTCTATAGCGAGATACAGATTGCTGATTGTCTGAGCTTCAACGCCCTGAGTGGCGTCTACTACAAGCAGAGCGCCTTCGCATGCTGCAAGTGAACGTGAAACCTCATAAGAAAAATCCACATGACCGGGAGTATCAATTAAATTAAATATATAATCTTCACCAGATTTATCCTTATATTTCATCTGTATTGCATGAAGCTTAATTGTGATGCCGCGTTCCTGTTCAAGATCCATGTCATCCAAAACCTGTTTCATCATATTCCGCTTTTCAATAGTGCCTGTCTTCTCCAATAATCTGTCAGCCAGTGTTGACTTACCGTGATCTATATGCGCAATGATGCAAAAATTTCTTATATTTTGTTTATTACTGCTCAATTAATTTTTTTAATGTTAAATTCTTATAAATAAATAAAAACTTTATTTAATATTAAGATTTCAATCTCAATATCTTAAATCTGCATAAACTAAAAATGTATCATCCAAATCAAATAAAAAAAGCGGAATCTAAATTAAAGTTATAGTGAATGGAATAACTTTATTAGATTCCACTTTTAAAAACCGGAAATTCAACAACTTATTTCCCTTCTTCTTTTCTTTTAGCTCTTTCGTCCTGAATTTCTTTTCTGATCTCAGCAGCTTTTTTTCTGAGTTCATTTAAAGATTTTCTCAGTCTTGTACCTGCGGCATTCTGACCTTTTTCGTAAAACTTTTCTGCGTCGACTTTCATGCCTTCGAGGATCTCATTAAGTTGGTCTAAGTTACTCATTTTAAGTTCTCCTTGTTTTGATTTTTAGTTTAATAAAGATTTTTTAAAAGTATAAAAAAAATATATATATTGTAAGTTATATTATTAAATACACTAAAACCATAGGATTTTGACTAATTAATTCCCGGCTTTAAATTCATTCAATTAAGGGATAAAGAATATAATATTGAAATCATGTGAAATATAAGCAATCCGGTTATCCTTTTTGTATGAGTATATTTTTAAATTTTCTGTAAGATATTTCATTAGGTACAATGAGAGCGGATTTTGAGTATGATTCCAAATTTATGGTAATAACTACTTAATTAATTAATAGTTTAAATTCACTGCTAAATTAAAGATTTTACTTCATATTTACAATTTAAATAATTTAAGGCATAAATTAAGTAATCCTGTTCTCTTAAATTGATTGAGATAGATTTATTAATGATTTTCGTTTTAAGATATTGCCAATAATGTTCAATTGCTTATTTTTTAAAATAATAATGTAAGATTATTTACAATAAAAAAGGCAGCTCATTTAAAATGAACTGCCTATAAGATCTAATGAATATAAAAAATTATTTTTTTATTGAATCAATGATCTGCTTTGCTCCATCCACTCCCGAAGTAAGGGTATTCTTTACAGAATCAACTGCTTCTGTTCCAATTCCCTGTGCAGCTTCCAGAGCAGCCATTATAGCAGATTTGGTAGCTTCTGCAGTGTTGCCTCCAACAGATTTTACAGCTTCGATGCTTCCTTTAACTGATTCCAAAGCCGCATCACCGATATCTACTCCGAGCTCTTTTGCGCTGTGAACTGCCTGTCCGACTGCACCTTTTACTGCGTCGTCCTGTGTTCCGCCGGATTCCATTACTCCTTCAACTGTTCCTTTTACAACACCTTTTACAGATGAGATAACTGATGAACCTATCTCAGCAACACCCGATAATGCTCCCTGAACTATTGAAGCAGGAAGTTTTATTCCTTCTTTTACCAGATCAGCAGTTTCTTTTACAGCACTGACCGTGATCTTTTTTACAACATCTAAAACAGTTCCTGCAATATCAGAAACGCCTTTTAAACTGGATGTTACTCCACCCTGAACTCCGTTTACTAAACGGGAAATTAATGAGAACATAATGATTATTTTGGTTTAATTAATAAATATTTTTAAATTGATACTAATTAATATAAGCATAAAAAGGGGAAACAAGCAAATTTTAAATTATTAAATCTCTCTGACATGTTTGTACATTTGTAAAGTCTGTAAAGTAAGTTTGAATAGTTTAAGAATATAGCATCCAAATTTATCCCCCGCTGTCTGACCTCAGACGTCTGACCTCTGACCCCTGACGTTATTTAACCAGCATCATACGTTTTGTCTGAACAAAACCTTTAGTTTCAAGCCTGTAAAAGTAAACTCCGGAAGAGAGTTTGCTTCCGTCAAACTGAACATTGTAATATCCCGGCTGTTTGTTTTCATTTACCAAAGTGACAACTTCCTTTCCCTTAATATCATAAACTCTTAAACTTACAAATCCCAATCCGCCTGCGGCGGACGATATCCCAAATCCCAAATTCGTAACCGGATTGAAAGGATTCGGGTAATTCTGTAAAAGAATAAAAATATCAGGAATTTCCGTAGAAGTGTTTGTAATTCCTGTAAGAACGCCGCCCGTGGTGGTTTTTAATATAGTTCCATTGTCTCCGGTTACCCAGCCTGTTAATGAGTCAATAAAGTAAACTGAATTATAATTTATCCCTTGCTGAGCAATTATTTGACTAAACCAGTTAACTCCTCCGTCTGTTGTTGCCTGAATAATACTGTTATCACCTGCACCCCATCCTTTATTCCTGTTGGTAAAATAAAGAGAATTTATCAGAACCCCTGTACCCGGAAATACAGAAGACCAGTTAAGACCTCCATTTGTAGTACGGATAGTTGAGTAAACTCCAAGCTGAAAAACACTTGAAACCCATCCGTATAGTGTATCAATAAAAAAAATTGAATATATACCTCGTGAAGTAAAGAAAGAAGAATTCCAGGATTGTCCGGAATCTGTAGTTTTATAGAGATTCGAACCTCCTATTACGCCGGGAATGTTAATACTCCATCCAAATTCAGGACTGCAGAAATAAACATAACTTACCCAGAAAGCATTAATAATTTCTATTGAATCCCAGCTGTTTCCGTAATCAGTTGTTTTATAATAATGATTTCTTTCAGTACCTTCAGTTAATTCATTATCCGATATGAAATAGTAACTTCCACCAGTATATCCGGTAGAATCATTTACAAAATTTACTGAAGTGAAATTATTTGTGGAACCAATATTTATCCTGAACCAATTATTTCCGCCATTTGTAGTCTTAATCAGTAATCCTGAATCACCGGCAATATAGCCGGTATTGTAAAATGTGAAATAAAGAGATCTTAAGGTATGATTGAATCCGCTATACTGTTCTGTCCAGTTTGATCCGCCATTAATTGTCTTTAAAATCATACCATTACTTCCGGAGCAATATCCTGATGAACTATTAATAAATTGTACAGAATATAAGTCTGAATTTGTATTGCTGTACTGTCCGATCCAACCGGATTGACCATAAGCATTTGTATAAAATAACAGGAAAATGTATAACACAATATTTTTTTTCATATTGATTTCCAATTTTTAGAAAATCTATAGAAGAAATAATGTTCTTTGAAGTTTTTCAACTTCCTGTTGTCTTATCAGAAGAAGAGAAATGGGAAAAGTCTATTTCTTATCTCTGAGCAACATGGCTTCTTTACTCAGGTCTTCAGGATCTTTATCTTTAAATAAATTTCTTTGCCATTTTGTATAATCAAAAGGATCCTTTATGATAAGGGAAATAAATCTTTCCATATCATGAATTCCTAATTCATTCATTAATGCTTTAAATCCTTTTTCTTTTATTTCAGAATCTGTTGCCATTTTAAATTTTTCTTATTTAAAATCTACAGGATTTACAATTTTGATTTTATTGAATCCTGATAATTTTTTAATCAATCTTGCGTCAGTTGTAATAAAATAATCACAATTAGCTTCAATGGCTGAGGCAATGTGCAGCGAATCTTTTGCGCAAATTCCTTTTTTAAATAACTCAAGAGATTCTTTTAAAATATTTTCCGACTCCTCAATATAAATTACAGTATATTCTTTCCAATTTTTGACAGCTTCAAATCTTTCAGGGAAAGGATTGAAATAATTTTCATAATCCAGAATATATGACCATACAAGATCAATTTCTTTTTTCTTAATCTTTTCAAGAATAGTAATTATACTTATTGTTTCAGTTCTTACTTTATTTTGGTTTTGATCATCAAACGGCCGGTTAAAACAACAATTATCCAAATATATTCTCATCCTGACACCTCAAATTAAATCCATACTAAACTAAACTAATCTCTGTCAATTAACAATATAAAATCTGCGTATTCTCAGCGGAGATGGGATTTTTAATACATAGTTTCAAAATCATTTGAGCTCCTAAACAGACAGTCTGGGAGTTTGGGAAAGTGCTATAAAAGTAAGTTTGGATAGTTTAAGAATATAGCATCCAAATTTATCCCCCTGACCTTTGACGTCTGACCTCTGATGTTATTTAATCAGCATCATACGTTTTGTCTGAACAAAACCTTTAGTTTCAAGCCTGTAAAAGTAAACACCGGAAGAGAGTTTGCTTCCATCAAACTGAACATTGTAATATCCCGGCTGTTTGTTTTCATTTACCAGAGTTACTACTTCTTTTCCTTCAATATCATAAACTTTTAAAGATACAAATCCCAATTCCGAAATTCCAAATCCCAAATTAGTTACAGGATTGAACGGATTCGGATAATTCTGATCCAGTCTGAAATTATCCGCAGTGCTGATCCCATTCTCATTTATGCCTACAACCTGTGCAAGATCTATCTTGTACATTGACCTGCCGTGTGTACCGGCTACAAGATAATTTGCTGTGGGATGAACTTTAAGATCATAAACTGACACCATAGGAAGTCCCTGACCCAGGAACTGCCAGTTTCCGCCGGTATTGAAACTTACATATGCGCCTACATCCGAGCCGACAAATAAAACATTAGATCTAAGAGGATCTACAGCAAATGCGTTTACAGGGGCATCCGGAAGATTACTGCTGATGTCACTCCAGCTTGCACCTTTATTTGTAGTGCGGAATACATGCGGCTGCGGATCTACCCATTTGAGTCCGTTAAATGTTACATAAGCTATATCTTCATTATTGGGATCGATTGCAACTCTTGTAACCCATCTGTAAGGAAGCCCAGTGTTTACTTTTGTCCAGTTAGCGCCGTTATTTGAAGTGATCCAGACATTAGCATCATCGGTTCCGGCAATTATGACACTGGAATTAGTCGGCGCAACGGCTATTGTCGTCACGGTTCCTAATCTCGCCTGATTACCGTTTGTAAGATCAGGACTTATGGCTGACCAGCTCGATGCGGCATTAGTGGTTCTGTAAACTTTATTTGTACCGTAATATAAAACACTGTTATTATTCGGGTCCATAATAACCGGTGTAGACCAGTTCTTTTTTTCCGAATTGCTGATACCTGAAGTAGCGTTACTGAATGTTGCTCCGCCATTAGTTGATTTTCCAAGTCCGCCATTCTGAGATTCGGCGTATATAACATTTGGATTTGTATGATCTACTATAACATAAAATCCATCTCCGCCATAAATATGATCCCAGTCATCAAGAGCTCCGGTGGTGGTTCTGTTTGTCCCGTTGTCCTGAGTTCCGCCGTAGAGTCTCTGTGGATTGTTGGCATCAATTCCGATCTCATAAAATTGTGTTACCGGCAGAACTTCGACTTTCGTCCATGTAGTACCGCTATTTGAAGTATTATAAATACCTCCGTCATTTCCTTCTATTATGATATTCGGGTCACCGGGTTTGAATGCTAAAGCGTGATTGTCAACATGAATGTTGCTGTTTGACAGATCATTCCAGGTATTCCCGGAATTTGTCGATCTCATTATTTCATAATCGAGTACATATACAATGTCAGGATTTGTAGGGTGAATTCTTACATTTCCGAAATACCAGCTGAAAGTGGAAAAGCCGTTATCAAGCGTATTACCCGGATCTGCGTCTGTCCAGTTGAGTCCGCCATTTGTTGTCTTAAAAAAACCGACAAGTGATGTATTGGTATATAAAGCGTAAGCTACATTCGGGTTTGATCTGGAAATACTGACGCCAATTCTTCCGACTGTCTGAGTTGAAGAATTTGGAAGCCCGTTAGAAGGACCAAGCACTGTCCATGAATTACCGCCGTCAGTTGATCTGTGTAACTGACTGGTCTCACCTGTCAACGAACCGCCGTTAGGATATCTTGTCCTTTTCCACATTGCTGCAAGTAAATTATCCGGATTGCTCTGATCCATAGCAATATCTATTGCTCCTGTCGAATCATTCACAAATAAAACATTAGTCCATGTAGCTCCGCCGTCATCACTTCTGTAAACGCCTCTTTCAGGATTTGGAGCAAAATAGGATCCCGCAGCTGCTGCATAGATACGAAGCGGATTTAAAGGATTAATGACAATTCTACCAATAGTAACGGTACTCTGTAATCCCGACTGATTCCATGTCTGCCCGCCGTTTGTAGATTTATATATTCCGGCACCGGCAAAATTATTATGTCCGCCGTTTGCTTCGCCTGTACCTGCATACACTATATTTGAATTTACAGGATCAACTGCAATATCACCAATAGGCAGAACAGCAAGATCATCAAATACTGAAAAGAAACTTATACCGCCGTCAGTGGATTTGAATACACCACCGGTCGAAGCGCCTGCATAGATAATGTCAGTATTATTCGGATCGTATTCGAGATCTGAGATCCTGCCACCTACATTTGTAGGACCGGCAAATTCCCAAACAGGAACGTAACTGACAGAACTCCTCAGTTCATTCTCGCGTCTCATTCTTTGTCCGGTTTTCAAAGCTTCGATATGCGCTTGTGGATCTGCATTATAGAAAGGAAAGGTTCTTTTTATATATTCGATATCATTTGGATATTTCAGTTCTTCACTTTTTTCAGTTGAATTTTTTTCCTGTATATCGGAATCGGTCACACTGAATTTATCCTTATTAAAAAAAATAAATGCCAGCACTGCGATTGAAATAAAAAGGGTGGTTAATCGTTTCATTTATTTGTTGATATAGTTAAAGTTAATTTTTATTAATTTTAAATTATTCTGTTATAATTACAATGTAAATAAAGTAATAAAGCAATTGAAACCCACTATGGGGATGAGTTCAATTGCGATACCTATCTGTATATTATTTGCTTAAATTATTCTTAATATTATTCTCGTTTGGTTTTCAATTTCTACATTAACTTAACGCAATTATATGAAGAGTCGTTTGAAATTAATTTTACCTACCCTCATTTTTTTTATATTGCTGAGTAATTCATATTCACAAACTGATGATATATTTAAAAATTTGAAAATCGGTAAAAGTTATAAGATATATTTATTCAGTGAAAAGGAATATATCGGAGTATTGGTTTCACAGACCGAAAAGGAAATTACAATCAAATCAGGAAACAAAAGCATCACAATTGAAAAGGAAAACATTTTTGAGATCTCAACAGACACATCTCCTTCAGAGTATAAATTTCTTGCAACTTTGAATATAGGTACACTTGCCGGTAATCCCAATTCCGGAAACTCTTCCAACTTTTTACTAAATGGCAGATTTTCATACTTTTATTCCGATAAAAAAAATATTGGAGGTGATCTTTCCGTTATATTTCTGAAAAAAGCTTACAGTAATGGATATTATGGCTATAATGGATATATAGAAAATGCCGGAAATGAATCATATCAAAATCAGACTTACGTAGATCTGCTGGCAAATGCCCAGTTAGGTACTTTCAATGTGAGAAACAATATTGAAGTTTATCTGAATCTGGGTTTTGGAATTCATACTCAGTATCTAAGCTCTTATACAAGTATTTATTATTCATATATCGATACAGGTTTAATATATTCAACCACTCCTTCCTCTTTTACAGTGTATCCTTTGTTTCAGATTGGCGGAGGGTTTTTAGTGAAACCTTCAAAATATCTCGGAATAAATGTTGAGATGGATCTTAAGTTTTATTCTTTCGATTATGTGATAGTTCCGACGGAAGGCTATGTGCCTTTTAAGCTTGGAGTTTCTTATTTTTTATTTTAGTCAGATGTCTGAGAATTAAAAAGTATTGGGTATTGGGTATTGGGTATTGAGTATTGGGTAACACTTTTATAAAACTATGTAATTTTTTTTATAAAAAAGAAAAGGAATTTATAATTTTCAGAAGCAGATGTTTAAATAATTTATAATTTATGAGATCAATAAAACTGATTATTGTATTTTTGGTTTTCTTTACTGAAGTTTTTTCTCAGACAGCTGATACAATCATTTCATCAATAAACTTAAATTTAAAATCACTGAATACAAAAGACACTTCAAACACCTGCACTATTACAATGAATTCAAGAAGTGTTTATAAAGATGTACAGATGTTCGGGCTGAAAGATTCTACGGTTGGTTTTTTCAAGGATGAAAAATCAGGCAGGCTGAAAGTAAGCGATATCAGAAAAATTAAATTCAATGCAAAGGGTTTCTGGAAAGGTGCGTTATACGGAGCCGGAGCAGGTTTTCTGACAGGATTAATAATAGGTATTTCGGGAGGGTTTGATTATAACGTTGGCGGCAGTTCAAGTCATACCGGTTCATTCGGTGCAGGCTTTGTGGGAGGTATAATTATAGCAATACCGTTTGGACTGATTGGCGGCGGAGTTGGTTCTTTACTTGCAAATGATCACTTATATGATATGGGAGATTACAGTTTTATAAAAAAAAGGAGTCTGATCTATACTTTGATAAAGGAATTTCCGGATTATTAGGTATTAAGTATTAGGTATTAAGTATTAGGTATTAGGTATTAAGTATTAGATATTAGGTAAAATATTTTAATATTTATTCAATTTATTATACTTCAATTTATTCCAATTCTATTTTCTCCGTTCATCATCTATGGATTATGTTATAATATATAGACTTGTAGAGTTAAAGATTTAAATACTTTGAGTCTTAGAGTCTTCGAGGCGGAAAAAATTGTTTTAAATTTCATTTAAATTTTAAATGAATTATTTTTGCTGAAATTAAATATCATAAATGAAAAAACTATTATTTGCGGTTATACTGTTCACATTAATTTCAGGATGTAAGGAAGACAGATTTGAAAAAGGGGCGATCATAAAAATGACCGGAGCATACAGCAGTTTCCTTCCTTGTAACGGTTGCAAAGGATTAAGTTATGAGCTCAGCCTTAATGAAGATCTGAAATTCAATGAAAGACTTATCTATATTAACGAAAATATTCAGCCGATCTTCAATAACGGAACCTGGCAGTTTGAAGACGACAATACAAAAATAAGATTATTTAAAAAAGATACAAAAGCGATGAGTCTTTTCCTGATAACAAAGGAAGGTCTTATCATGCTCGACAGTAATGGTAAAAAATTTACGGGAGAAGATGCAGATAAATATCTTCTTAAACCGGGTTCGATTCAGATCCCGGAATTTATGCTGGTTGATACTACACTTACAAAAGACCCGAATTCTTTAACCGGAATATGGGCTCTCACTGAAATGAACGGTCAGAAACCTGATGAAAGCAAATATCAAAACGGATTGCCTTACCTGAATATTACTGAATCGGATAATAAATTTACAACAATGTCGGGATGTAATACATCCAAAGGAGCTGTTCAGATTAAAGACGATCTGATATCATTCTCAAAATTCATGTCTTCGAATATGCCTTGTGAGGGGACTGCGGAAAGCGAATATCTTTCTGCAATGAAATCTGCAGATTCTTTTACTTTAGAAAACGGAATTTTAAGTCTTAAAGCGGCAGGTAAAACTGTTTTAAAATTTACAAAATAATAAATATTCAGTCATATTTGAAAGCTGCCCGGGAAAGAATTTGTTCACGGGCAGTTTTTTTTATTATACAATTTATTTAATTCTTATACATTCCATCTGCTGCCCCTGTGTAAATATGAGCTTATTGACACTGTTGTCTTTATCCTGAATGAATTCCACCTGAGCATCAACTTCTTTAAGAAAAAACTTATTGTTGCTTTCTGCATATAGTTTTAGTTTTTCCTGACCAGTTGCCTGAACAAACAGTTCACCATTTTCGGTAAATATTTTCAGATTGAATCCCGGCTGTAACTCAAACTCTCCTTCAAAATTTTTCAATGATTCTTGGCTTACTGTGATAATTTCCCTTTCTTTTGGTCTTTCGGCGTCTGATCTTATACATAAGTCTGTCAGACCGAAAGTTACAGGATAGCTTGAAACATCCAGAGCGCTTACTTTCCCATCACCATCCCGTACAAATTCAAATCTTTTGTCCGATGATTCTATGAAAAATTTATCTTTGTCATATTGCAATAGTGTAAAAAGACCTCCGCCGGTTCTTTGTAATTTTAGACTGTCATTCTCTACAAATATGAATCTGCATTGTTTGTCATTAGTGTAATTCTTCAATAGACGACCGCCGTCTCTCTGGACTTCATAGGAGCCTTCATACAGATCAAATGAATTTTTGTCATAAGCAATGCGGTCTGGGTCTGCGCTATTCAAATTTAAGATCTTTAAAACAATCTTATCTGTAAGTTTATCAGGGGATTTACCCGTGTTATTTGATAAAGCAACTATGAATATTTTATCCTCCGGCAGATAAACGGCATCGGAAAGAAAACCATTTATAGCTCCGCCGTGTCTTATTATTTTTTTATCTTCAAGCATAGTGACATTCCAGCCATAACCGTAATTAGAATTTAATCCACCGGGAAGAATATTTGGCTTAAATGCTTCCTGAATCAGATCTTCAGGAATCAACTTTCCGCTTATGAGAAAATTGTTCCATGACAAAAGATCATTGACACAACTTTTAATATTACCAGCTCCCTCAGTCCATCCGCTAAAAAATTGACTTGTTTCCTTATAAGTGGAGATGCCTCTGCCATCATATCCAATCGCTTTTACCGGTATTATATTTTCTTCACCATAAAAATAGGTATTTGTCATACCGGCCTTTTCAAATATATTTTTCCTAATGAATTGATTGTAATCCATACCGCTGACCTTTTCAATTATCATTCCGAGAATTAAATAACCGGAGTTTGAATAACTGAAATCACTTCCGGGTTCAAACAACAAATCATCATTCTCAAAGAATTCTATCATTTTATCTTTTGATAATGTCAAAGTGAATAAAGAATCAAAGCCTTCCTTTTCGGTAAAACTTAAGATGCCGCTGGAATGTGTGAGACATTGCTTAACAGTGATATCTTTACCGTGTGTATTATATTGGGGTAAATATTTTTTAATATTATCACTGAGATTTAATTTGCCTTCATTTGCAAGCAGAAGAATTCCAACAGCTGTAAACTGCTTTGACATGCTTCCAATTGCAAAAACATTATTTTCAGTGAGCGGATACTGCTCCAGAATATCCGAAAGTCCATAAGATTTAACAAATAGCGGAATTCCGTTTCTTGATATCAGTAACGTCAAACCGGGTTCTGTAGCAGGATATTGGGCATTAGCCAGACTGTCAATGAATTGAATGGTGCTTTCGCTATTTTCATTAAAACCCTGAGATCTGATGTTAAAACTGATAAGAATGTTAAAAATAAAAGTCAGCGTAAATAGTTTTACAATTTTCATATTTTTATTTAATTTTGAGGGTTAATTTTTAATCCGCCGGGATTAAAAAATTTTAATTCTAATTACAGGTATAGACTAAATTTTTTAATCAAAGGTTTCAAAAAATTTATGAAAGCAAATATAACTTCACATTCCCCCATACTTTTAGTAAAAGATGTTATGGAGTCCGTAAAATGGTACAGTGAGAAATGCGGATTCGGCGATGAATCAATTTATGGTGAACCTCCTAACTTTGCAATAATTCAAAGGGATGGTAACCATCTGATGTTTGCTCAATGTGATGAAAACAAGATCGTTCCTAACTGGAAGCTGGTTGAAAAAACCTCAAATGTATATTTCTGGACTGATAATGCTGAAGAGTTATATAAAGAGTTCAGGGAATCCGGAGCAACTATTGACTGGGATCTGTGCATTCAGCCTTATGGAGTAAAGGAATTCGGCATAAATGATCCTGATGGATATGATATAGCATTCGGTGAAATTATAAGAAAATGAAGAATAAATTTTCAAGGTTAAGCATTTGTGAAATTTTCAGATGTTTTCAAATTAAAATTGATTATTCCTTTTAATATCTTTAATTTAACAGATATATAAACACAAGATAAATACAAGGAGGATGTCTTCTACGAACATGACAATAAACATAAAATCAAAAATCAGATAAATTATCTGAACGGAAAGGTTCTAGTTTTAAATCAAAGCTATGAACCTCTCACTATATGTAATGTTAAAAGAGCGATCGTATTGATTTATCTGGGAAAAGCCGAGGCAATTTATTGCTTAGCGGAAAAGAAAATATGCAGCGTTCACAGAAGCTTTGATTATCCGAGTATTGTCAGACTGGTATTTTTTGTAAGAGTTCCTTTCAAGAAGATAATTTTATCCAGGAAGAATATATTAAGAAGGGATGAACACAGGTGCCAGTATTGCGGTACGACTTCCAATTTAACGGTTGATCATGTAATGCCCAAATCCAGAGGCGGTGAGGACAGCTGGGAAAATCTGACCACGGCTTGTATTAAATGTAATAATAAAAAAGGGAACAGGACTCCGGAAGAATCCAAGATGAAGATAATGAATCCGCCTAAAAGACCTTCGCATATTACGTTTATAAAAAATTTTGCCGGAAGGATTGATGAAGAATGGAAACCTTACCTTTATATGTAATTAAGATTTGAAAATGGGGAATAAACATCCTCTTTTTTCATATCTTCTTTTTTAAGTTGTATCCGATATCAGCTTCCTGTCTTTTGTAAATTTTAAAAACTAAATTTTAATTAATAAAAAATAATTCATATATGGAAAACTATTTGCTATACATAAACGGAGAGTTCCGTGAATCAGAAGATAAACAAACATTTGATGCAGTAAATCCGGCTAACGGGGAAGTCATTGCTAAAATTTCCAGTGCAACAGTAAAAGATGCTGATGCAGCTGTTGATGCTGCCAGAAAGGCATTTGACAGCGGGGTCTGGAGTAATTTGCCCGGTGAAGAAAGAAGCAGAATAATTAAACAGATAGTCGATAAAATTAACGAGAATGCAAAAAAGCTAACGGAGCTTGAAGTCCTTGATTCAGGATCGACAATCAGGAAAGCGGGGGAAGATGTTTTTCTGTCAGCAAAAAGTCTCAACTTTTTTTCAAAAATGGCTTCCGTGGATCTGAACGAAGATATTGCCGGTCTTTCAAAGGAAGGAGTAAGTAAAAATATTCTCAGGAGAGAACCTTTAGGCGTCTGCGCATTGATCACGCCGTGGAATTTCCCTTTGAAGATGGCTATTTGGAAACTCGGACCAGCGCTTGCTGCCGGTAATACGGTTGTATTAAAACCTGCTATGGAAACCTCTGTTACAGCATGCGAGCTTGCAAGGATAATCAGCGAAACCGATATGCCGAAAGGAGTCGTGAACATAATCACTGGACCAGGAAGTATTATTGGAACAGAGCTTGTAAAGAATCCGAAGGTTGATAAAGTTGGTTTTACAGGTTCGACTGAAGTCGGAAAAATAATCATGAGAAATGCAGCCGATAACCTGAAGAAGATTACACTTGAATGCGGAGGGAAATCAGCTAATATAGTACTTGATGACGCCGATATGGAAATGAGCGTTGACGGCGCTATCTATGCAGGATTCTATCATCAGGGACAATGCTGCGAAGGCGGAACTCGTCTGCTTGTTCATGAAAAGATCTATGATGAATTCACTAAAAAGCTCAAAGAGAAAATTGAAAAAATGACCATTGGAGATCCAATGGATAAAAAGACGGAAGTTGGTCCGATCATAAATGAGAAACAGTTTAATATTATAATGGACTATATTAAAACCGGAAAAGAAGAAGGAGCTGAGATATTAACAGGCGGTAACAAAGTGGGGGATAAAGGATATTTTATAGAGCCGACCGTATTTGTGAACTGCAATAATAAAATGAAGATATCTCAGGAAGAAATATTCGGACCGGTTGTTGTTCTTATAAAATTCAAGGATGAAGATGAAGCAGTAGAAATAGCAAATGATTCTATCTACGGACTTGGCGGAGCTGTATGGTCCGGAAGTGATGAAAGAGCACTAAAGATAGCAAAGAGATTAAGAACCGGAACTGTCTGGATAAATGAATATCACCTTTTAAGTGACAGAGCACCGTTTGGCGGATACAAGCAAAGCGGGATCGGTAGAGAGTTCGGAATGGACGGGCTTAAGGAATACACTGAAACCAAACACATTCACATTGATGAAATAAAGGACAGGACGAAGAAATTCTGGTATGGAACTGTCGTACCTAAAGACTGATTATCTGAAATTTAATTTAAATAATTTAAATCAAACTGATTTTTGTATAAGAAGCTCTTAAAAGGTAATGGCTGTTCTTTGGTAAAATTTGAATTTAAAAAAGGTGATGAAAGGCTTACTGAACTCATCTATAATATTTTCACTGAGAAAGAAACTGAAGAATTTCTGAATCCGGATTATCTTAATTACAGAACCAGACCAAAGATACGGAGCTGGATAAAGAAAAAATCCGTTCACCCGGTTGAAGTCTGGTATGCAGTTAGATCCGGCAGGAAATATATTGGTTATGTCTGCTTTAAATGGAGAAAACACTATGATGAAGCCTGTGAGATATCAACTGCGATTCAGAAAGAATACAGGGGATTAAAACTTGGTTTCGAATCATCAAGGATTCTGATTGATTACATATTGAGTCTGCATAAATTCAGATACATAGTTGCATACATTCATACTGAGAATTTCAAAGCTCAGAATAATCTCAGAAAGATCGGTTTCCGTAAAGCTCAACGGTTACAGAAGACAGTAACCAGACAATTTTATAATGATGACGGTACAAGCTGCACCGGAAGAAAATACAGACTATATGCTATCTATCCAAAATATAATAAGTAAAATAATATTTGGACTTATATATAAATTTTTCAATAACTATATTTGCAGATATTAATATAACAAAGGTCTATCCAACAGAAAATTATATAACTATCATATAAATTGAATAACATTTTATCTCTTCTGATATTTGTACCATTAATACTTTCCATACCAATTATTTTTTTCAAAAAAGATTCATTAATAAAAGTATACTCATTAATAGTTTCTCTGATACCGCTTAGTATAGCCGTATACTTATTCTTTGCATTCGATCCATCGAACCCGGGCTATCAGTTTGTAGAAAAATTCAAATGGGTGGAAATTACAAACACTTATTATTTTCTTGGTATAGACGGAATTTCCATGCTTCTGATACTGATGTCTACTTTTATATTCCCGCTGGCAATTTTAGCTTCTTGGAACGGGATCAAAAAAAATCTCAACGGATTTTACTTTTTGCTTATCCTTCTCGATGCATGTCTGATAGGAGTTTTTGCTTCTCTGGATCTTATATTGTTTTATGTATTCTGGGAGTTCATTCTTATTCCAATGTATTTCATAATCGGTATCTGGGGTTCGGAAGACAGAATTTACGCTACGGTAAAGTTTTTCCTTTATACAATGTTCGGAAGTCTGCTGATGCTTATCGGTATTATATGGCTTAGCTTTTTATGTCTGCCTTATACAGGCACATTCTCAACGGATCTTACCAATCTGACACAGTTTGCATATCAGTTACCTCTTAACAAGCAGATATATCTTTTCATATTATTTACTTTGAGTTTTTTAATAAAGGTACCGTTATTTCCATTTCATACATGGCTGCCTGATGCGCACGTTCAGGCACCAACTGCTGGAAGTGTAATACTTGCTGCTGTATTGTTGAAAATGGGAACATACGGACTTATCAGGTTTTCACTTCCGTTGTTTCCGGCTGCTTTCATTGAACTGACACCTTATATAGCGACCCTTGCAGTTATAGGAATCGTGTATGGAGCATTGTTATCTATAGTTCAGAAAGATATTAAAAAACTTGTTGCATATTCGTCTGTCAGCCATCTTGGATTCATAGTACTTGGTACATTTGCAATCACGGATATTTCTCTTCAGGGAAGCATTATACAAATGATCAATCACGGACTATCTACAGGCGCTCTCTTTATGCTTGTCGGAGTTTTATATGAAAGAAGACATACTAAGAAAATTGCGGACTTTGGAGGAATAATGAAGGTCATGCCAGTATTCTCAGTAGTCTTTATGATAATAGTATTTTCTTCCATAGGACTTCCGGGGCTTAATGGCTTTGTAGGAGAATTCCTCATTTTGCTCGGATCATTTTATTCTTCAAATTTAGGCAGTCACGTTTATGTGATAGTTTCCACTACAGCAGTAATACTGGCAGCAGTTTATTTATTATGGATGTTTCAGAGGGTAATGCTGGGACCAATCGATAAAGAGGAAAATAAAGATCTGAAGGACCTGTCCAAAGTCGAACTTGTATCTTTTTTACCGATAATATTTTTCATAGTCTGGATCGGAGTTTATCCAAATACATTTCTGTCGAAAACTGAGACAAGCGTAAAAAAGATCGTTGAAAATTTTCAGGCGGTAAAAACAAAACTGACTTTGAACGGAACAATAGAAAGCAATATTACAGAAAAAAAATAATTCATCACTGACTTTTTAATATTTTCTCTTCTTTTATTACCTTTTAATAATAAATCCAGTCTTTTATTTCAAATTGAAATATTTTTTCTTAATTTAGAAATTTCATTCCTTTAAGTTATGGAAGATATCATAGTTACAGGTTCAACAGGATTTATAGGAAGAAGACTCATCAGGGATTTATTAAATGTTTATGAAACAGACAGGATACTTTGTCTGATAAGAGATGAGACCAATGAACTTGAGTTATCTGGCAGAAAAATTCTGAATGAATTAAATGTTAAAACTAAACCCATAGATCTGGTTAGCGGAAAAGGTTTGGAAGATCTTCCGAAAAACCCGAAAATAATTTTTCATCTTGCTGCAAGTACTGAGTCAGGGGAAAAAGATCACAGATGCAATGATAAGGGAACGAAAAATTTATTGAATGCATTTCCCGGGCTGAATAAAGACACAAAATTTATTTTTACATCCACTACTGCAATATTTTCGGGGAGAAAAGATCTTGATCAGCCCCTTACAAAATACTCAGCTCCTTCCCCTTCCAATGAATACGGCAGAACAAAACTTGCTGCTGAAAATATCCTTTCTGAATATTCTGAAAGATCAGGTATTCAGTGTATGGTGTTCAGACTTTCGACAGTGTGGGGCGACGGTACAAGGAAAGACGGGTTATTTGATAAGATAAACAAGCTTGTAAAGACCGGATCATTAATTCCGAGATTTGACTGGAAAGGGATGACAGGTTTAATAAACGTTGATAATGTTTCTGATATTCTTGTATCAGCTTCCAATTACAAACCGGAAAAAGACTTTTCTGTAAATATTCTATCACATGAGAGTTTAACTTTGGCAAGAATATCTGAAGTGATACACAGAAAGAATAATGTTGAATACAAAAAAATAAAATTGGCCGTATTTATCTGGAAAGCAGCGGAGATTACAGCAAGAAGATCTGCAGCGTTTGAAAAAATAATGCCGGGTGGTTTGTATAATTTGTTCTGGAGATTGAATTTAATAGTAAATGACAGTTTACATTGTAAACCAGATGAATTTTTGGAAAACTTAAGCGATCTCAAAATTGAGTTGAAAAATTTTTGTGATGACTATTAGATTTTGAATCTTGATATTATGTAATTCATATTTAATGATGTAACTTATTCATTATCCTGAAAAAAAATTAATAAAAAAATACATAGATACAAACATAATATTAATTTATTTTAATGACTAAATGAATTCATCAGACACCGATAAAAAGGACATAGTATTAAGGCTTAATGACATACAAAAATCTTTCGGAAGTGTTACAATACTCAGTGATGTAAATCTGAGTATAGTAAAAGGAGAGACAGTTGTAATACTTGGCCGTTCGGGTACGGGTAAGTCAGTAATATTAAAATGTATAATAGGTCTTCTGAGACCAGATTCGGGAAGTGTTGAATTATTCGGTCAGCAATTTTTAAATCTTTCAGAGAAGGAAGAAAATAAATTAAGGATAAAGATCGGATTTCTTTTTCAAAGCGGTGCTCTGTATGATTCTATGACAGTCAGGCAGAATCTTGAATTTCCGATTATTAGACAGCCTGATTATAAGAAGAGTGATCTGAGTCCAAAAGTTATTGAGCAATTGAAGAATGTAGGACTTGAGGAATCAATAGACAAAGTTCCTTCAGAATTATCCGGAGGAATGCAGAAGAGGATCGGGCTTGCCCGGACTTTGATGCTGGATCCGCAGATAATATTATATGATGAACCTACTACAGGGCTTGATCCGTTCACTTCAAATGAGATAAGTCATCTTATACTTAGTATGCAGAATAAGTATAATGTAAGTTCTCTTATAGTTACACACGATATGGCATGTGCAAAGCTGGTAGCCGACAGAATTGTAGTTCTTAAGGACGGAAAATTTGCAGCAGAGGGAACTTATGAAGAGCTTGAGAAATCTGAAGATGAATTTGTCAAGGGTTTTTTCGAATTCAGTTAATATGAAAAAATGAAATTAATTTTATTGAACTTATAAATTTCAAAAAGTTATTATATGGGTCAGAGTAAATCTAGAATTATTAAGCTTGGTATATTTATAGCAACAGGGATAGCGCTGTTTATTATTGCCATTTTCTATATAGGAAGTCAGGCAAATTTGTTTACAAAAACTTTTGACGTATATACGATTTTTCAAAATGTAAGCGGACTTTCACAGGGCAGTTCTGTTCAGTTTGCAGGTATTAATGTCGGTACAATCAAATCAATTGAAATAATAGAATCGAATAAGGTTAAAGTAAATATAAGTATAGTAAGTGATGTAAAAAAATTCATAAAAAAAGATTCTGATGCTACTATTAATTCTGACGGACTAGTAGGGAATAAGATACTTGTGATAAGTTCCGGAAGCATTAATGCATCTTCAATTGAATCAGGAGATTCTCTTCATTCTGTTCAGCCGGTAAGTTTCGGGGATATTATTAATAATCTTAATGAAACAACCAAAGAAGCTGAAGGAATAACAAGGAGTCTTGGATCCATTATGCAAAAAGTAAATGACGGAGAAGGCACACTGGGAAAACTCGTCAATGAAAGCAGTATATACGATAATCTTGATTCACTTATGAGAAGCTTTGCAAATTCCACTTCGAATATAAACAGCATTCTTGCGACAGCATCCGTTGCGGTCAATCTTGTTACAGATGATATTAAAAGAATGCAGGGAAGTATTGATACTATAGTATATAATATTTCTGACATTACGGGTAAAATAAATTCAAGCCAGAGTCTTGTAGGTACATTGCTGACAGACACAGTCTTTGCAAATAATATAAAGGCCATGATAAAAAATGCGGATCAGACGACAGCTAATCTTGAAATGGGATCGTTTAGTTTTTATCAGAACATGGAAGCGCTTAAGCATAATTTCTTGTTTAAAGGATATTTTGAAGATATCGGTTATTGGGATAAATCCCAGTTTGACCTGACTCTTGAATCAAGAGAAGAAAGGATCCTTAATAAAGAGAATGATCTTAATACACAGGAGGTTAAACTAAGGGAATATCAGATCAAACTTGACAGTATCAGAAATGTATTAAATCAAAAACTTGACAGTCTTCATATAAAAGAGGAAGAAAAAGGTATAGTAAAATAAATCTGAAAAGAAAAATTGTATTATTAAGTTTTATAACTTTAATAACTTTTAAATAATAGTTATATTGCAAATTAATTTTTATAAACCAAAAATAAATCATTAAATGACAAACGCAGAAATTGAAACAAAAGTAAAACAGGCAGTAGTAGATAAACTCGGAGTTGAAGAATCAAAAGTAACAACAGACGCTTCTTTTATCAATGACCTGGGAGCAGACTCTCTGGATACAGTAGAGTTAGTAATGAAATTTGAAGAAGAATTTGAGATTAAGATCCCGGATGAAGATGCTGAAAAGATCCAGAAAGTCGGAGATGCAGTAACTTACATTGCAGCAAAAATTGAATCAAAATAAAACAGATAACATTCTCCTTAATATAATCAGATGAAGCGAAGAGTTGTAGTAACCGGTATAGGTGTTGTAAGTCCTGTTGGTTTAAATGTCCCGGATTTCTGGACAAATTTGATCGCAGGTAAAAGCGGTGTTGATAATATTACATATTTTGATACATCAAATTTTGATACAAAATTTGCAGCAGAGCTTAAAGGCTTTGACCCGCTTAATTATATGGACAGAAAACTGTCACAAAGGGTTGATCCTTTCACACAGTATGCACTTGCATCTTCTCAGGAAGCAATGAAAGACTCAGGTCTGGATCTGGAAAAGATTGATCATGAAAGAGCAGGTGTAGTATTCGGTTCGGGAATAGGAGGAATGTGGACCTACCATAATCAGCAAAACAATCTATATAAACGAGACGGTAATCCTGACAGAGTCAGTCCTTTTTTCATTCCAATGCTTATCGCGGATATAGCAGCAGGCAGAATTTCCATGGCTTATGGTTTGAAAGGACCTAATTACGCTACGATATCTGCATGTACTACTTCAGCTCATTCGATCGCAGATTCTGTCATGTTAATTGAAAGAGGGGATGCGGATATTATGGTTACAGGTGGTTCTGAAGCTGTGATTTGTCCTATGGGAGTCGCAGGATTCAATGCTATGAAGGCATTATCAACAAGAAATGACGATCCTCAGAAAGCTTCAAGACCATTTGAGAAGAACAGAGACGGATTCGTAATGGGGGAAGGCGGAGCGACCTTAATTCTTGAAGATCTTGAACATGCTAAAGCAAGAGGTGCTAATATTTATGCAGAGATAACCGGATTCGGGCTTACTGCTGACGCTTTCCATATTACCGAACCAGCTCCTGAAGGTGAAGGGATTGGAAGAGCAATAAGACTTGCTATTCAAAATTCCGGTATGACTGTAAATGAAATAGATGTGATAAATGCCCATGGTACTTCAACATACTATAATGATAAGAACGAATCACTTGCCATTAAAAATATATTCGGGGAAAAAGCATTTGATGTCCCGGTTCATTCCGTGAAATCAATGATTGGTCATTTACTCGGAGCCGCAGGTGCTATTGAAGCAATTGCTGCTATACTAACGATTCGTGACGGAATTATTCCTCCAACAATCAACTACGAAGAAAAAGATCCTGAATGTGATCTGAATTATGTTGTCAATACAGCTATGAAAAAAGATGTTAAGACAGTATTATCAGAAAACTCAGGTTTTGGCGGACATAACACTGCCATAGTCTTCAAAAAATTCGAAGATTAAAGCAAATCATATCAGATCTTAATATATATAATGCTAGAAATACTAAAAAAGAATCTAAGAAAATTCTTGCCTTTTGGTAAAGAGAGTATATCAGGAATTGATTCCAAGTATAATTCTATTTTTCAGGTTGATTTTGAAAATCTTCAGAAAGCCATTCATTATAAAATAATTGATAAAAGGTATTTTATAACAGCGCTGACTCACCGGTCATTTCTGAAGATAAAGAGTAATCCGATGAAGATAGGGATTATATCAAATGAAAGACTTGAATTCCTTGGTGATGCGGTTCTTGACCTGATCGTTGCAGAATATCTTTATAAGAATTTTCCTCTTAATGAAGAAGGTGATCTCACTAAATTCAGATCTATACTTGTTAATAAAAGATTTCTAGCCGAAAGAGCTAAAAATATTAATCTCGGTGATTTCATTCTGGCTTCATTTACTGCCAAAAAATCAATAGAAGAAGGATATGATACAATTCTTTCTGATGCTTATGAATCACTTATTGGTGCAATTTTTATGGATTCAGGATATGATGCCGCTAAGGAATTTTTAAATGAAGAGATCTTTAAAAAGCTTGATGTAAAATGGCTGAATCAGTTTGATGAAAATCATAAAAGCAAGTTTCTGGAATACGTACAGGCGCATACTGATTTTATTCCTGAGTATTCCATAATAAAAGAGGAAGGACCCGAACATAATAAATTATTTACAGTGGAGGTATTTGTAAATAAAAGAAGTCTGGGTATCGGAAAAGGTAAATCAAAAAAACAAGCCGAACAGGAAGCAGCCAAAAATGCACTTAAACATCTTGACGTTCTGGAAAAAATGGGTCTAACCAAGAATAAACCGGTCAGTTAAAATAAACTGGTGAGTATTGACATTAGAAATTACTAACATTATATTTGTAAGTAAAATTTTTCATTAAAACTAAAAAAATACATATAGAGAATTGATATTAATTTCATAACCAATTTATAAACTCTATTATGTATTTAATGAAACCATTTTTTAAAGATACATTCATGTATATCTTTGAGAATTGGTTTTTTTATTTTTAAAAAATTTAGTTAACATATGTAATTTTTTTGACTTATTATTGTTAATCAATGTACAATTTACCAGTTTAACTAAATCCATAAATCATTCATGAATAAAAACATTATAAATAAACAAAAAAATATAAGGGTAATTCTATTTAACCTCATTCTCGTTTTTTTGTTTGTAACTTCCGGATTTGCACAAAGAGTTGAAAAAAAGGAAACTAAAGTACTGTCTGATTATACTATTCTGTCTTCGAACGAATCCTATATTGAAATTGAATTTACACCTGACTATAAAGGTGATCTTGATTTTAATAATTCAGTTTCAAATGTAAGTAATTACGGAGATCCGGATATATTATTCAGAACTTTTCCTGTTTTCTTTCCCGGAACCAACGGAAATTCTGCAGAAGTTATTGATTCAAGGTATGTTGAAGTTCAGAATGTTGATGTTCTACCTGTCCCTACCATTAAAAATTCAAAAGATAAAGAAGGATATATTCCGGTTTTTACAGAAAACCAGAAAGTATACAGCACAAATAAAGTTTTCCCCGGATATTTAGCCGCTATCAATACTATCGGTGCGTTAAGAAACAGATATATTGGTAATCTTAATATTTATCCCTTACAATACAACCCTGTTACAAGGACATTGAAAAAGTATTCATATCTTAAAGTAAGAGTGAAATTCGGCAGTAATCCAATTTATCTCAACAAGTCACTCAGCGGTGAAGAGAGATCCTATTTCCATAATATTGCAATAAATTCACCTCAGGCAGAGAATTGGTCAACAATTGAGTTCAATTCCGTAAAGGACAGAGGCGTTATGAACAGTGTATTGCAAAGCGGTGATTTTTATAAAATAGAAGTTAAAGAATCAGGAATATATAAACTTGACAGGAATATCCTTCAGAATGCAGGTATAAATACCGCCGGTATAAATCCCAAAACAATTAAAATTTATGGAAACGGCGGAGCTGAACTTCCATATGATAATATGAAATTTGCACCTGTTGATCTTCTTGAAAACAGGATCTTTGTAGAAGGTGAAAATGATGGTCAATTCAATGATAATGATTATATCCTTTTCTATGGAAGAAGCCCTAATGACTGGGAATATGATTCAATTAGTAAAACATACAGACATGTAATAAATCATTATTCAAAAGTAAATTATTACTGGATCACATATGGAGGGGCCGATGGTTTGAGGATGGAGCTTCAGAATTCTCCGAATATTCAGGGACTTAACCCTGTAAGTAAATTCAAAGACAGACTTTATGAAGAGCCGGAAGTCAATAATCTCGGATCTACCGGATTGTTGTGGGTAAGCCAGAGGATCAGTGTTAATGAAAGTTTTAGTTTTAATAAAGAATTGAAAGGTTACATAAGCGGAAGCAATGTTAACCTCAGATTCAGGTTTGGTAACGGATCATTCTTTCCTGAAACATGGCGGCTCGAAGACCTGAACTCAGGATTTATTATGAATCAGTATGTCTCTCAGATCTATGACGGATTTTCTCATATTAATCTGGTACATATGAATGAAAATATTAATGGGGTAAATTATCCTCTGACTCCCGGAAAAAGCAGCATTAATTTCAGGGCGTCTCTAAGATCACAGGATGGAAATTCACCAAATGTTGCAGGATATTATGATTACATGGAATTACTTTATGACAGAAATTTTTCAGCAGACAATAACCTGCTTAGATTCAACTCACCTGATACCAACGGTACCGTTGAGTTTCAGATAAATAATTTTAATTCGCAGGATTTAAAAATATTTGATGTATCGGATCAGACAAATGTAAATATTATCAACCCAATTTCATATTCCAACGGAACAGTTAAATTTCAATCAGAAATAATTGCCGGTGATCCAAAAGAATTTTACGCAATAGGAAGTAATAATTATTTCTCACCTGTGTCAATTTCGGGAAGAGTGCCTAACCAGAATTTAAAAGGTGAACTTGCTCAGGGAGGCAGTTTCTTTATAATTTCTCCGAAAGAATTCATGTCTGCCTCAAATAACCTTAAGGCGCAAAGAGAAAAACCGGGTCAGAATTATATAAAGACATCTGTTATTGATATTGAAGAAATTTACAATGAATTCTCCAACGGAATGCAGGATCCTCTTGCTGTAAGGAATTTTTTGAAATATGCTTATGAAAATTTTGAAGAAAGACCTGTTTATGTAGCATTTATGGGAGACGGAAGTTATGATTATAAGAACATATATAATCTTTATAACGGTGCTGTAAAAAACTGGATACTACCCGTTGAAAAAAATTCCCCTTATTCAAATGATGTAGACAGTTATTGTTCTGATGATTTCCTTGTTGAGATCAATGAAAGCTATGAAGCTCCGGGCGGTTCCAGTGTTTCTGACTTTGCAACCGGAAGAATGCCAGTAAATACACTGGAAGAAGCAAACAACTATATCGAAAAAGTTATAAGCTATGAAAACCCTGCTAACTTTGATAAATGGAGACAGGTGGCTACTTACATAGCTGATGACGGCTGGACAACCGAGCAGGCAAACGGTCAGGAAGGCAGTCTTCACACAGACCAGTGTGAAGATGTTTCTCAGAATCATTCTCCTGACTACATTAAAAAACAGAAGATATATATCGTAAATTATCCTTCGGAAATTACGCCTCAGGGAAGAAGAAAACCTGAAGTAAATAAAGATATTGTAAAAAGCTGGAATGAAGGAAGACTTGTAATAAATTATACAGGTCACGGTAGTACTGACCTCTGGGCACATGAGCACATTTTTGAAAGACAGGTTTCTATACCTCAATTAACCAATAAAGATAAATATCCATTTATAACCATTGCCAGTTGTGATCTTGCTAGATGGGATGATCCTTATAATTTAAGCGCTGCCGAACAACTGGTTTCAATTAAAGATAAAGGTGCAATTGCCATATCTGCAGCAGTCAGACCGGTTTACAGTATTCCGAATGCCATTTATAACAACAGATTATATGATAATCTGTTTCTTACAGATACACTTGGATTAAGATTGAGAATGGGTAAAGCTATATTTAATGTAAAACAGCAGTTACATCTGGACAATGATCTCAAATTCTCTTATCTGGGAGATCCGACATTAAGACTTGGAGTTCCTCAGTACAGAACTAAAGTAGACAGTATTAACAGTACCCCGGGTGACAGTCTTTTTGAAATGAAGTCATTGCAGAAAGTTAAAATCTCGGGAAGTGTTTTAAGAACTGATTCTACTTTCTGGTCAGATTATAATGGTACAATTGATCTTCAGATACACGATGTTGATAAGAATATTACTTATGTAGATTTCGGTTACACATTTAACTGGAAAACATTAGGCGGTATAATTTATAACGGTAAAACTAATGTTACAAACGGTAACTGGCAAATAGAATTTGTAGTACCGAGAGACATTTCTTACAGTCCGGGCAGAGGGAAAATATTCTCATACTTTAAGAATAATATGTCAGACGGAATTGGTTATTCAAATAATTTCATAATGAACGGTATCGATACAAATGCAGTACCGGATTCTACAGGACCAAGCGTTACAATTTATATGGGCAGCAGAAATTTCAGATCCGGTGATCTTGTGAATCAAAGCTCAAAATTAATTGCAGACTTTAGTGATGAGAATGGACTAAATCTTACCGGTACTATAGGTCATAAGATTGAAGCCATTATAAATGAAGATCAGAACAACAAAATTGATCTAACGCCATTTTATCAAAGCAGTAACAGTTATCAGAATGGTTCAGTCGAATATGATCTGCCAAATTTATCTGATGGACATTATAAGATCGAAGTTAAAGCCTGGGATACATATAACAACTTCAATTCTTCGTTCATTGAATTTGATGTAAGAAACAGTAATGATCTGGCACTGGAAAATGTTTATAATTATCCTAACCCAATGAAGGATCAGACCAGTTTTATATTTGAGCATAATCTTGATGAAACACTAAATGCAACCATTAACATATATACAGTGACCGGAAGATTAATTAAAGAATTGAATAAAAGCAATATTAGAGATAAATTTGTCACTTTGGATTGGGATGGAAGGGATAATGACGGCGATTATATTGCAAACGGAACATACATATACAAATTAATATTAAATTCAGAAGACGGTAATTATACTAAAACTACAACCGGGAAATTAGCAAAATTAAAATAAAAAGAAGGGAAATCATTTAATGTTCAATAAGTCATTCGCATATTTTTGCGTAAGTTTAGTTTTATTAACTTTGTTATCATCATCAAAAAATGATGTTTATTCACAAAGTACGGTGTCAACAGGAGTACCATTCCTATTAATCGGTCCAAATTCAAGATTCGGATCCATGGGTGAAACAGGAACAGCTATTGCAGATGATGCAACTGCTATGTTCTGGAATCCTGCAGGTCTTGCTAATCAGCAAAAATATACTGAAATCAATTTTACTCACTCTCCCTGGTTGTCAGGTCTTAATATCGGTGATCTTTTTTATGATTACATAGCAGGTCGTTCCTATATAAAGAGTATTGACGGAACTATCGGCGCTTCATTAACTTACCTTAATATCGGTGAAGTTATTGTTACTGATGAATTTGGTAATGCTCAGCCGGATAGAAATTATAAGGCATATGAGATGGCATTTTCTGTAGGATATGCAACCGAGTTAGGAAAAGGCTGGTCAGGCGGAGTAACGGGTACTTTTATTTACAGTAGATTGTCCCCAAATGATTTTACGGTTGGAAATGAAAAAGGAACAGGAACAGGAATATCAGCTGCCTTTGGACTTTCAACAATTTACAAACCTCTCAAAGGTAAAAACACTTTCCAGAAGAGATTCTCTTTCGGAGCAATGCTAGCTAACATGGGACCAAATATTTCCTATGTAGATGCTGATCAGGCAGATCCGCTTCCGTTTCAGTTAAGAACAGGTGTTGCATATGATGTTGTTCAATCACAATTCAATACACTTACACTTACAGTTGATTTTGCTAAACTACTTGTAAACAGAACTCTTGCAACTCCGGATGTGGTAGACAGTAACGGTGTAATTATTGTACCGGGTACTCCGGGTTCGGTTGATCCTTTTTATGAAGCAATGTTCACATCATGGGGTGGAGGTTTAAACGCTATTCAGACCTCGATAGGAGCTGAATACTGGTACGGAAGTCCTAGACTTATTGCACTAAGAGGCGGTTATTTCTATGAGGATCCTGCATATGGTAACAGGAATTTCTTTACACTCGGAGCAGGTATCAGATATGATCTTTATGGATTTGATTTTGCTTACATTAGTACGATTGAGGAATCACATCCTCTTGCCAATACATTAAGATTCGGATTACTTGTTAGTTTCTGATAATAATTTTTATTTATAAATCAAACCATAGTTTATTTTTATAAACTATGGTTTTTATTATGTAATTTTTAGCATGGATTTTAAAAAAATATGTTTACTGGTTTTATTTATTTCAATTTATTCCGGGTTTTTATTCTCACAGGATAAAAATATTCAATACAAACTTTCTCACCCCATAAAATTCGGAAAAGAAAATTCTGTCCTGAAACCGGCAAAATTTGATAATACAAATGATACATTCAGAGTCGTTGCAATAATGGTACAGTTTGTTGAGGATAATGATCCCAGAACAAGCGGCAACGGTTTGTTTGATCTGAGCAGTCCTTATTATGACCCGTCTACAGGAAAAGATACGGTCGTGGATTCTCCTCCTTATGACAGTTCTTATTTTGCTGATCATCTTGAGTTTCTGAAGAATTATTTTAGTAAAGCTTCAAAAGGTAAAGCAAACATAACCTATGACCTCTTTGGAGAAGTTATCAATCTTCCCAAAAAAATGGAACAGTATTCGCCTCAGAGGACAGAAGGAAATATAAAACTTGGTGAACTTTTCAATGACTCATGGGCAAGGGCGGACAGTTTTATAAATTTCTCGGGATACAATAAGGAAAATACCGCATTTGTTATTTTTCATGCAGGAGTAGGAAGAGATGTTGATCTTACTTCCATATTCGGTTTTGATCCGACGCCATTTGACATTCCATCCGTCTATCTCGGATTAAAAAACTTACAGGAATTTTACGGAAGCTCTTATGAAGGTTTTCAGACACAGGATGGATTTGAAATTCAGAATTCTCTGATTATTCCTTCTACTGAAATCAGGACACTTAATCTTACTGCAGGTACATTTTTAATTGAACTTGGAATGAACGGTATACTTGCTGCAAATTTTGGAAGTTATCTCGGACTTCCTGATCTGTTTAATACTTCTACAGGTGTAACAGCTATAGGTCGTTTTGGATTAATGGACGGACAATCTCTTTTCAGTTATAATGGATTCTTTCCTCCGGAACCATCAGCTTGGGAAAAGATATATCTCGGATGGATTGATCCGGTTGTAGTTTCAACAGGTGTTAATAATTTCAAAATTCCTACAAGCTCAAAAGATATTAGCAGGGATTCAACAATTTTCAAAGTTCTCATGAGCAGTCAGGAATACTTCCTGATAGAAAACAGAAATCGCGATCCGGAAAACAATGGTGTTAGGATTTACTCTCACAACAGGAATTTCTTCGATTCGACAAATTATCCTCAGGATCTTGAAGACGGATTTTATTATTCGAATTCTTATACAAGTCTTTACAGATTAAGCGGTAACATTACTGATGTTGAAACATTTGACTGGAGCTTACCCGGACTTATAAATGCAAATAATAATTATAAAGGCGGTATTCTTATCTGGCATATAGATGAAAATGTAATTGATGCAAGAATTTCTTCCAATACTATTAATAATGACATTAATCACAGAGGTGTGGATCTTGAAGAAGCTAAAGGCGCTCAGGATATCGGAGTTACTTTCTCTACACCGTTTGGAAGCATCACTCCTGACGGTTCACCGGTCGATTACTGGTTCAGGGGATATCATGAAGTACCATCTTCGATCTATCAAAACTCATTTGGTCCAACCACTTATCCGAGTTCATTAAGTTATTCAAATGCAAATAACAATATAACAATAGACAGTTTTTCAGTTATAGATACCCTCATGACTTTCAGAGTATCCATAGGAATTCCGCAGCTCAGTCCGATAAAAAATTTCCCAAAGAATATTGGTGTGGACACAAGCGGAAATTCACAGCCTATTGGTATTGATTACTCAGGTGATACAGGTGAAGAAATATTTGTCAATTCAAACGGTAATGTATATGGATTTAAAGCAAATGGAGATCCTGTTGATTCCACTTCTTCAGACGGATTGTTTCTCAGTAATTACGGAAAATATATACCTGCTACAAATACTACGACAAATCATAAATATGTAATCGCTTTATCAGATACGGGAATTGCATTCAAAAACAATCTGGGTGTAAATGCTTTTTCACTGGGAAGCGGTATGTCAAGCTGCCCGCAGTTTGCCATCGAAGCGACTGATTTTGTATATGCAGGAAAGAATAACGGAAAAATAATTAAATATAATGCAGACGGAGTTTTCTTTAATGTAGATTCTGCTTCCGGAAAAATACAGCAATTTTCTAAAACAGCCGGTGATACTTTTAATTTCATCACTGAAACAAATAAGTTTATAGTAACCGGAAATATTACATCACCTGCATCTGTAGATGTGTTGATTGTCAATAATAATAACGAACTTTATCTTAACGGCAAGAGAATAATTGTTAATTATAATTTTAATGAGATTACAAATTCTCCTGTACTTGCGGATGTAAATAATGACGGTAAACAGGAAATATTATTCAGTGACGGTGACAGAGTGTTTGCCATAAATTTTGCCGGGGTATTGCTGGAAAACTTTCCTGCAGATTTTAATGAAAATATTACCTCGGGTATTTCTGTTGCAGATGTCAATAATGATAATATATACGATGTGATCTTTGTGACTGAAAACGGAGACCTATATGCTTACGGTGTAAATGGTGTTATACTTTCCGGATTCCCTGTGCTTGTCGGACCTAAAACGACCTCAACTCCTGCTATTGTTAATTTGAATGACAGTCTTGGAATTGTCGTGCTGAGCGGAGACGGATATCTTTATGGTTTCAAAACAGGTGTTGAATATAATGCAGGAAAAGTACTATGGAAAAATTTTCTCAAAGATAAATATCTGTCAAATAATAATTTCCAGACAGGTAATATCCCTGTAAATTATTCAGGCAAGCTTCCTTCGGATAAAGTATATAACTGGCCTAATCCTGTTTATGATAATCAGACATTTATCAGATATTACATTAACGGAAATGCATCTACGGCAAGTGTAAAAATACTTGATCTTTCAGGTGAGCTGATTACTACTTTGACAGCAACTGTAAATTCGAATGCTGACAATGAGGTTAAGTGGGATGTATCAAACGTACAAAGCGGAATTTACTATGGAGTTGTCTCTGCAGATATTGACGGCAGTACTGAAACTGAGATCATCAAGATCGCAGTGGTTAAATAATTATTTTAAAATATTAAATTTAAGTAAAGGTGATTATCTTATAAAAAGATAATCACCTTTTTAATTTGACAGCAGAATTTTTCTTTACATCAGTAACGGTACTTTATTTTTTTACTCACTTTTTGCTTTTCTTCGGACTTAACAGATCAATGCGTCTGAAAAAAAACAAATCCGCTGAATATCCTAAAGTGAGTGTAATTGTCGCATGCAGAAATGAATCGGAAAATATTGAGCGCTGTATAAATGCACTTGCAAAAACTGAATATCCTGCCGGACTTCTGGAAATCATTCTTGTCAATGATAATTCCACTGATGATACTTTAGAAAAAATGTCTTTAGCTGCAAAAGGTAATCCGGTATTTAAAATTATAAATACTGAAGCTAAGGAATCCGGGAATTTAAAAGGAAAAGCCAATGCTCTTGATATGGCTATTAAAATATGCACAGGTGACTATATTGTTTCCACTGATGCAGACTGTGAAGTAGGTCCTTACTGGGTAAGAGAAACTGTTAAATATTTTATTGAAAATACTGCAATGGTATGCGGATTCACTAAGATAAAACCGGAAAAGGGGATCTTCTCCAAACTTCAGAATCTTGACTGGATGTATCTTCTGACTCTGGCTTCTGCAAGCTCCGGTCTGAATATGATTCTTAGCTGTCTTGGAAATAATCTTTCATATTCCAAAAAAGCATATATGGAAATTGGCGGATATACGGGAATAAATTTTTCCGTAACTGAAGATCTTGCGCTTATGAGAAAATTAAATTCAGATAAACGATTTAAAGTGGTCTACCCTGTTAATAATCATTGTATAGTTGAGACATTACCATGCAGAAGTATTCCGGAATTAATGAGTCAGAAAAGAAGATGGTTCAGAGGCGGAACGGGGATAAATTTACTTGGCTATCTGATCGGGTTTGAATTATTCTCGGTTAATTTTCTTTTGCTTTCTGGATTTATTTTTCTTGATCTGAAAATATATCTGTTGTTAATAATTCTGAAGACACTTTCAGAATTGCTGCTGATAAATAAAGTTCTTTTTACATTTAAACTTCAGTATTTATATAAGTACTATATAATTTTTATATTTTATTTTGCAGCTTACGGATTGTTTTTGCCTTTGAGCTTTATTACAGGTAAAAAGATAAAGTGGAAGGGAAGAGAGTTTTAAAATTTCACAACAGGGAAATGTACTTTAAGCTGAAGATTTAAATTTGAATAAACATCTGCGTAGGTATATTTTATTCCAAGGTCAAAAACATATAGTGTAAAAACAAGTCCGGTTGAAAATGTCAGAAGACTTTCATTATCAGGGATTCCTTCAATGGTCACATCGGGAGAAATATTTCTGGTTACGGAAGCATATTTTACCTCACCGGTAAAGACAGGCGTTGTAAAATCGGATTTTATGAACTTGTTAAGTATAATATCAATACTTCCGCCGTAATAAATTACATCCGTACTGAAACCGGTAAGAAGATTATTGCTGATAAAACCTGCAGCTCCTTTATAGTCCTGTGATTCAAAAACAATTCCGGGTACAAATGGATAAAGTTTGCTGAATGCAAATTCCAGTTTTGCTCCCCATACAAACCCTACTCCTGAATTAGAAGCAAAAGTGCCTAAAGGATATGTGATCCCGATATTTGGAGCAAGAAATAATCCGCCTAAACTTATTTTCTGAACCGTGCTTTTTCCATTCGAGACTTGCGCAGAATCATCACCGGCATAATTAACGGTAAGACCATCTTTAAGCGAATAAGAATATCTTTTTAATGACCTTGATTCACTTTTGAGATCGGGATAAGAGTTATTATAAAGATCCTGACTGAATAAATCAGCAGATGTAAGTAGAATTATTATCAGAACCGGTAAAATTGTTTTTGTCATTTCAATAAATAGTAAATTAAACAGTAAATTTTTTCGTCAGCTGTTCGTTTGATTTGTTATGTCTGATTCTTTAACAATATATTCATTCATCAGGTCAAGCAATGCTATCACATTCTTCATACTCAGACTTTCTTTTTTGAATGCAACTTTAACGGTTTCCATGCCCAGCAAAGTATAAAAGGGGATAAGCGAAGGAAGCTCAGTATTGATTATTTTTAAATGATTGGATATTGTCCCGGTATCATTTCTGTCAAATGGTCCTGTAAGAGAATTTATTAAACCGTCCGATCCGATATTCTTCAGTGTGTTTTCAATAATAGGTTTGAATATTTCAAAAGTCTTTGCCTTATCTATCCCAAGATTTCCCATTACTTCGGAAGAAATATTGAGAAGTGTGACAAGGAAATTTGAAGAAATAACACAGGCAGAATGATAAAGATATTTTTTTTCAGCAGGTATCAGAATGAATTCAGATCCGAGTGCACCTATGATCTGTTTCATCAAATCTACAGATTCTATACCTCCTTCTATTCCAAAATATATTTTTTCCAGCAGATGCTGATTGTCATAACTAATTTTATTAAAAGTCTGTACTGGATGCATTGACCCTGTTTTTTCTTTGTTGAAGACTTTGGGATCATTATTGAATAATAAAGATGACTCAGAGCCGGATGTAAGAATAAAAAATATATCAGAAAAATCAATTTCAAATTTAGAGATCTCACTTATTATATCTTTAATATATCTGTCCTGAACACAGATAAAAATAATTTGAGATCCTGAAATAAAATCCTTATCAATCTTTTCTGAATATGAGATTGGATGTACAGATGAAGATATTCTCTTTAGTTTATCCGGATTTCTGTCAGTAATGAAATCTATACTATAGCCTTTATCTTTGAGTTCGAAAGCAAGAGAAGATCCTACTTTTCCGGCACCGATAATGTAAACTTTTTTATTCAAATCTCTAAAATTTTTTGAAACGATACTATCTATTTTTCAAGAATAATTGTAACAGGTCCGTCATTTACCAGCTCAACTTCCATACATGCTGCAAATACACCTGTCCTGACCTTATCTTTATCATAATAAACTGAAAGTTCATTCACTACATCTCTGTAGATCCTGTCAGCTCTTTCCGGTAGTTCAGCTTTCATAAAGCTTGGTCTGTTACCGCTTTTATCCTTATCTGAGCATAATGTAAACTGTGAGATCACAAGTAACTCGCCTTTGATATCTTTTACGCTCAGGTTCATCTTTCCTTCGTCGTCAGAGAAGATCCTGAGATCTGCAATTTTTTTTGCAATGAACTGCGCATATTCATCTTTGTCATCTTTGCAGACGCCGAGTAAAATTAAAAGTCCGGATCCTATTTTGCTATATACTTCTCCGTCTATACTTACACTTGCTTTTTTTACTCTTTGGATGACTGCTTTCATTTTCTTACCTCAAGTATCCTGTCTATTCCATTATAATCTTTATGAAACACATAATCACTGAATTTATATTCAATCAAAATTTTCCGGAGATCTTCTGTCTGTCCGAATCCTGTTTCAAGAAACAACCTGCCTGTAAAACCATCGTCAGAAGCGATCTTAAAAATCCTTTTATAAAAATTCAGACCGTCGCCCGAATCCGTCAATGCGATCTTCGGCTCCGAAAGAAGAACATCTTCATCGAGTAAATTATAATCTTTTTCAGAAATATAAGGCGGGTTTGAAACAATATAATCAAAATCTTTTTTTAACTTATCAATTTGAAAAACATCTTTTACAACAAGTCTGATATCCACCGGACTCAGTCCGTTTAACTCCAGATTTTCGGTTGCAGTTTTTATTGCTGCTTCGGATATGTCAATGGAAAACATTTCAAAACTTATCTCTTCTTTTTGTAAAGATTTTGCTATTGCAATAGGAATGCATGCTGATCCTGTTCCAATTTCAAAAATGAATACCTTTTTTTTATTGCTGTCTTTAATGTCATCAATTATTCTTTCAGCAAGCAATTCGGTTTCCGGTCGTGGAATCAGAACATTTTTATTTACTTTTATATCATATCCAAAAAAAGAAGTTGTGCCAATTATATACTGAAGCGGTTCGTGAGAGATCCTTCTTTCAAGAAAATTTTTTAAAAGTTCAGTTTCATCTTTATTAAGTGGTTTATCAAAATTCAGATATAAACCAACGCGATCACAATTCAATACATGACATAAAAACAACTCAGCATTCAGTCTGGCATCAGGAATATTATTTTCTGATAATTTACCGGAAATATTTTTTATAGCATTTATTACCGTGTTCCGGATATTTA
>JAGQWH010000079.1 GCA_020437545.1 Ignavibacteriota bacterium | reverse complement strand
ATTTTTAAAATTAATTCTGCCGGTTATTTGAGTTTTCAAAATAGATTTTTGTCAAATGTTTTTCAATTCATAATTACTTATTAACCGGATTGTTCGGCAGTTTCATACTTAACTTAGTATTGTATAACAAACTTGAAATAAGTGAAGTTTAAAATTATTTTAAATAATACTTATCCCTGCAGAAATAATATTATAATGTTTTATGTGATACCTTATACTTAATACCTAATACTTAATACCTAATATAAATGAACTCAGAAGAACTTAAATACCCTATCGGTAAATTCAAAAAGCCCGGTAAAATTTCAAAGGAAATGTTGACGCAGTTCATAAATGATATCTCTACATTTCCGGATCGGCTGAAAAGAGAAGTCGTACATTTAACCGATGAACAGCTAGACACTCCATACCGCCCTGAAGGCTGGACTATCCGGCAGGTTGTAAATCATTGTGCCGACAGTCATTCAAACAGTCTCACAAGATTCAAACTGGCGCTGACGGAAGATAATCCTGTTATAAGACCATACTTCGAAGACAGATGGGCAGAACTTGCCGACAGTAAAAGTAATCCGATCGGACCTGCTTTAAAAATGCTTGAGGGTATACATGAAAGATGGTCAATTCTTTTGAGAAGTCTTACGGTTGAACAACTAAGCAGAACTTTTATTCATCCCGAATCAGGAAAAAAAATCCGTCTGGATGAAAATATTGGAATTTATGCCTGGCACTGTAATCACCATCTGAGACATATTACTGCTTTGAAGGAGCAAATGGGATGGGGGATATAGTATTGAGTATTGAGTATTGAGTATTGAGATAAAAATTACACAATACTCAGGAGTCAATTCTCGGGACACAATACTTATGACTCAGGACACAATACTCATGACTCAGGACACATTAAATAAAAACCCGCTCCGATGTCCGTAGCGGGTATGAATGAATTTTTAAAAAACACGCTATAAAGTTTGAGTACAATACAACGTAAAAAACTATTTAGCTGTTCTGCAAAACCGGTACTTTTATTTTCTTGATCTTATCCTTCTTAGTCTGAGCTCTTCTTCTAGGAGTTTTCCTGAAAAACATATTCTCATCAGTCTTCTGCGATTCTTCTCTTACATCAGGATATTCATAAATATTATACTGAAAATTCCTCAATACAACTTTCTCTTCATCCTGTGAAATAATATAATTCGGAAGCATCGGGATCTTTCCGCCGCCGCCGGGAGCGTCAATTACAAATTGCGGGACAGCCAATCCTGATATATGGCCACGGAGTTTATCCATTATTTCCATTCCTACTTTAAGAGGTGTCCTGAAGTGATTTGCACCCTTTGTAAGGTCAGCCTGATAAATATAATAAGGTCTGACTCTCATTGCAAGAAGTCCTTTCATCAGCTCCTTCATTGTCTCCGCATTGTCATTTACTCCTTTCATGAGCACGCACTGGTTACCGACAGGAATTCCCGCGTCGACTAGCATTCCGCAGGCTTTTTTGCTCTCTTCCGTGATCTCCCAGGGATGATTGAAATGAGTGTTGCAGTATATCGGATGATACTTTTTAAGCATGTCACAAAGCTGCGGAGTTATCCTCTGGGGAAGCACGCATGGCATCTTTGTACCAAGTCTTATTATCTGTATATGCTTTATCTGTCTTAAACGAATGAGTATCTTTTCCAGCATATTATCAGTCAGCATAAGCGGATCTCCTCCGGATAATATCACATCACTGATCTCTGTATGCTCTTCAAGATATCTGAAAGCAGACTCAAGAGTTCGCATAGATATCTTACTCTGATCGCCGACTTTTCTTTTCCGTGTACAGAAGCGGCAATACAATCCGCACTGTGAAGTAACAAGGAATAATGCCCGGTCAGGATAGCGGTGCGTGATATTGGGAACAGGACTCATTTCATCCTCATTCAACGGATCCTCGGGTGCGTCGATGTCCTCGAGTTCGATAACATCAGGTACGCACTGCTGCCAGATAGGATCGCCCGGATATCTTATAAGAGAAAGATAGTAGGGATTGATACGAGCCTGAAAAAACTCATCAAGTCTTGATGCTACTTCTCTGTCAATACTGAATTTCTCTACAAGATGATCTACAGAGGTTACACTGTTTCTAATCATTTCCTGCCAGAGTTCCATTATTTCTCCTTTTTTAATTTTGGTATAAATTGCACACAAATAACTAAAATGTTACGATATTTCATAGATTGATTTTTATTTCTTATCAGTTAAAATTTTTTAAATCTAATAGTGTAACTATAAATACTTACCGTATATTACCAATGAATCTCCGGGTTTATAAAAGTCCCTGATGTTTACAAGCTCTTCGTACTGATTCTTCTCATAAAACTTCCTCTCTTTTTCATATGAATCTTTTCCGCTTGTCTCAATAAGTATCAATCTGCCGTTCTTCGATCTTATGTTATCTTCTATGTATTTTATCAGTCCGCTGCCGATTCCTTTTGACTGAACTTTCGGATTCACTGCAATCCAGTACAGATCGTATGTTCCCTCTGTAAGAGGTCTCGGACCAATACAAACATATCCTTTAATTTCAACTTTTTCATCTTCATCATCTGAATCAACAAATATCTCATAATCTTTTTGATCCTTATCTTTTATGTAAACATCTATAAGTTCAAGTGCAATCTTTATTTCTTCTTCATTGAAATTATCAGTATCAATTAAAATATCTTTTATCTTATCCCTGTCTGACCCGATTAATTTTCGTATCAATTTATTCTATTTCCAAAATTAAAAAATAAGACTTTTATGAGATCGTAAATCGTAACTTGAAATTTGTAATTTGTAATTCTTAATTGGAAACGCCCCATCTATCAGCAGCAAACTTAATAATATTCTGAATCAGCTCTTCATAACTCCAGCCGTAAGCTTTTCCGCTTCTTGTAAATCCTGTATCCTCATCTACATCGGAAGAAATATCCGGATTGGGATTCATCTCAAGAACATAAGGAATGTTATCCTTCACCCTGAAATCTACCCTGGCATAATCCGAAGCTCCGATGATCCTGTAAACTTTTTTTGCGGTATCACTGATGACCTTTTCAAGTTCGGGTGACAGATCTTTAGCCGGACAAACCGCTTTCGTCCCCGAAAACTCTACAGTCTTGTACATCCACTTACTGTTGTAACTTACTATCTTCTGATAATCCGAAGGCATGTCACTGAAATCAATTTCAGAAATCGGAAACACAATCAGATCATTTTCATCTTTTATGACATTCCCGACGACACTGACGTTTATCTCTCTGCCGTCTATGAACTGTTCTATGAGCGCCGGTTGCTTGTATTCATCAAGTATGTATTCTATTCTTGTCTTCAGCTCCGCGTCATTGTACACAACTGATTTATTTTCAATTCCGATACTTGCATCTTCACGCGACGGTTTTACAATTAAAGGAAATTTATCTTTGACCTTTGAATAGCCGTTTTGATTGAATTCATCAGAGTTTTTACAGACATAATGCGGAGCAGTAGGAATATCATAATAATTCAGAATTTCCTTCACTCTCCATTTATTCAAAGCAAGACCTAACGTCAATGCTCTCGAACCGGTATATGGTATCTTCAGAAGTTCAAACAACGAAGCTACATTCATTTCCTGTGTCGGATCACCGTCAAAAGACTCGCAAAGATTAAAGATCATATCCGGTCTGTCATTCCTTAATTCATCGATCAGCTTATAAACATCAAGAGCAACAGCTACGATCTTTGTATCATGACCTGAAGGCAAAAGTGCGCGCTGAACTGATTCGAGTTCGTCAAGCACACCATATTCACTCATATCAATTGGTCCGTCTACTTCGTCAATATCCGTAACTCCGTCATCATAGATCGTGCCTGTAGCATACTGTGTAGGATCGTTATATATTATACTTATTTTCAACTATGATTTTGAATGATTATAATGAGTACTATGATATAAACTGAATAACTTTTTTCAGTAATAAAAAAATTATTTATTAAAATTTGTAAAAACCTTTTTAAAATAAACTATAAATTTAAGAAAAAGACTATGAACACATCTATCGTTCTATGTCATTATTTTAAACAGATTATATGACATTCCTGGCTCTGGCTTCTATCAGCACTGCATTTATCATATCGACATAATTCAATCCGACACCTCTTGCAGCCTTGGGATAGCATGAATTATCTGCAGGATCCGGAAGTATTCCGGGTAATGGATTGATTTCAACTATGTTCGGTATGTTGTCCTTATCAAGCCGTACATCTATTCTCGCCCAGTCTCTTATGCGCAATGCTTTATATGCGTCTTTACAGACTTTTTCAATCAGGGAATAAAGTTCAGGATCGATTTCAGCAGGGCATTTAAAAATATCAAGTTTATTTTCTCTTGTATCAAAGAACCATTTTACTTCATAGGAATAGATCTTGTTAAATCCTTCAGGAACAGAATCAAGATTAATTTCCACTATCGGAAGCACTCTGACTTCATCGCCGTTGCCCAGCATTGCGACAGTAAATTCTTTTCCTGTAAGATATTCTTCAACCAGTGAAGGCTGATTGTAACACTCTTTTATTCTTATGATCTCATTTTTTAATTCCTCGGTATTGTTAACTACCGATGAATTAAAAATCCCTTTTGATGATCCTTCATGAAGAGGTTTTACAAATTTTGGAAAGGTAATATTCCCGTTTATTTTATTGATATCATCAGTGATGAAAAACTCCGGATTGGGAATATTATAATAAGATAAGATTTCTTTGCATCTGGCTTTATCGTGACAGATGCCTATGGTAACGGGATCACTTCCCGTATATGGGATATTAAGCATTTCAAGCATAGCCGGGATCTGTGATTCTCTGGAGACACTACCGATTCCTTCGGCTAAGTTAAATACAAACTCAGGTTCTATAATTTTTAACTTTTCGTAAGCATCCCTGTCAGCTTCAATAAGTGTAACATCGTGACCGCCTGCTTCCAGTGCAGATCTGACTGCATCAATGGTTTCCTCGCAGTCCCACTCGGCATAAGTATCGTCAAGTCTTTCAGGATAATTACTGATAAGATTCTCATTAAGATATTTCGAGAAATCCTTTTTAGGAGATAGTTCTTCCTTTATGGTAACTAAATTTTCTTTTTCTTTCTTTATGTTAAATGTGATTGCTATCCGCAAAATATATTTTTTCTTATAGAAAATTTTTAAGCAAATATAACATTATAACTTTAATAGTCAATAAGTCTTAATTTTTTAAAAAGATTTTTTTAAAATTAAATCTCAGATTTTTAAAAAATGGTTTTGCCTTTTCCTTTTATTCATGTTCTGAGTATATAAAACAAAACCATTTTCAATTTTGTACTTAAGCCTATGCTTATCAGTTTATCAGGATTTACCTAAACTTTTCACTTTAAACGATAATCCTATCAGCAGGAACCCGGATATCAATGCAAATATACCGAATATCATTACCAGTGTCGATGCTCCGGCAAATATATTTGTAAGCACAAGTATTCCGAAGATAAGAGTGATCACGCCATTAAAAATAGCCATCCATTCATTCGATATTTCCTTCCTTAGTTTAATGGCATAGATGATCTGCATAATTCCGCCAATGATAGCCCAGAATGCTATGAAATACATGACAAAAGATATTACAAATCCCGGCATTGCAATGAAGAGTATACCAAATATTAATGACAGTATTCCTTCCATGATACGGATTCCCCTGTCATCGTCCTTAACAGCTATCCCTTCAATTACAAGAAATATTCCGCTGAACAAAGCAACGAATCCGAAATAGAACAGTAAAGAAATCAGAACTATACCCGGGGAGACCAATGCAATTATACCGAATATAACCGCAAGTATTCCTCTTAATAGAACCAGCCACCATTTTTTTTGTATCTTCTCTAACATTGTTTTTTATTTAGATTTATGAAAAAAATTTATCGGGATTTTTGATTCAGAATTTTACCGGTTCAAATCCGGGAAACAAACTTTTCGCCTCTTCAATATTTATAAGAGGAATATACTCACATGCCTCTTCAAATTTTTCCCATAATTTCAGTACTGATGCATTAGTATGCGCCTTATTAATGGCTTCCTCTGACTTCCATTCAAACACTTCTATTATACTCCCGTCTTTGGATCTCATAACGATCCCTTCTCTGTCTGTGATCAAACCTTCTTTTCTGAGTATAGGAAGATGCTCTTTTACTGCCTCAATAAGCAATTCGCTTTTCCCTTCTTTTGGTTTGAAACATGCAATTACTATAACGCCCATGTTTTAGTATTGTGTATTGTGTATTGTGTATTGAAAATTGAACTTTTAACTTTTAACTTTTAACTTTTAACTTTTAACTTTTAACTTTTAACTTTTAACTTTAAATAAAAGCTATGCACTTCAGCTCAATAGCAATCGGTGTCGGCAGAGACAGGATCTCAACTGTCGTTCTGCACGGCTGATTGTCCTTAAAATATTCTGCATAAATTTTATTGTATGTCGCGAAATCATCTTTCATATTAGTGAGAAATACTGTTACATCAATAAGCTTATCCCAGCCTGATCCTGCATCTTCAAGAATGTATCTGACATTATTAAAGACTGAATGACACTGAACTTCTATATCATAAGAAACAATATTACCATCAGCATCGAGTACTACACCCGGAATTTTTTTGGATCCTCTTTCTCTCGGACCGACACCCGATAAAAACAGTAAATTCCCTGCTTTGCGTGCATGCGGATAGAGTCCAACCGACTCAGGTGCTTTCGAAGAATTAAAAATATTTTCAGACATCAGGTATAATGAAATTTATGGTTAAACTAATTTTTTATACTGTTATTTTCAAGTATAACATTTTTTCAATTTAATTTTATTTGTAAATTCAGGAAAATCTTAAAAATATAAGATCGTGCCAACTTTGTGTATTTTAATAAACTATAAAATCAAAATGAAAATCATTCTGACGTTTTGTTTATTGTTTAATTTGTCATTTGCATATTCTCAGTCTGATGAAAATGCATATAACAAACTGAATTCACTCTACAATAAAAAGCAATATTTTAAACTTAAGAATATTTTAAAAAACGGGAATAACACTCTTGATAAAATACAAAAGGAGTATTTCAATTCACTTGTCCTCAGCGTTTTCAATAAACCTTCCGAATCAAACAGTTACATTGATGAGCTGCTGAATGAATATACTGAAGAGCTTTCAGATTCAATGAAATTAAATCTTTTGAATTCAAAACTTTTGAATTGCATAAACCTGTATCAGTACAGGGAAGCTATGAATGTTACCGAAAAATTGCTGACAGAATACAAACCTATTATGAAACAGGATGAAACAGATGAGCTCATTAATTCAGCTCTTATCTGGAAAGCCGCTTCAGATCTGTCTCCTCAGACAGTTACCAAATCAGGAGATACCAGACTTGCCATAAAAAAAGATCTTGCCGGACTTACAAACATAAAAGTAAATGTAAACAGCGTTGAAGAAGAGTTTATCTTTGATACGGGTGCAAACTTTTCAACTGTGAGTAATTCAATTGCTTTAAAAACGGGAATGAATTTTCTTGAAGGCAGTGTAGAAGTCGGAACTGCTACAGGATTAAAAGTTAATGCCAAACTGGCTTATGCCGATACTATGAAGATCGGAAATATAATTTTCACAAATGTTCTTTTTTTGGTTTTGCCGGATGAGGATCTTTCTTTTGCAGACGGCGCTTACGTGATCAATGGTATAGTTGGTTTTCCGGTAATTGAAGATATGAAACAGATCACTCTTTCGGATAAGGAAATTTTCATTCCCGCCGAAACAGACAGATCCGTTTACAATAATCTTTCCATGAACGGGCTTATTCCGATCATTGAAACCATTGTAAATTCTGATACTCTTATATTTTCATTTGATACCGGAGCAAGGACAACAATGCTCTATTCCCTGTATTATGAGGAAAACAGATCAGATGTTGAAAATAATTATCAGCCTGAAGATATAAAATTCGGAGGTGCCGGCGGAGAAGTCATCATGAAAGGCTATAGATTGAACGGATTAAAATTTGCAGTTGCATCCGGAAATGTTAGTCTGGACAGTATCTCACTTATAGGTGAACATTTTACGGATAATGACGAATTCGTTTACGGAAATCTTGGAAATGACTTCATTAAAAAATTTGATAAGATGACAATTAACTTTGAGAACATGTATGTGGATTTTGATAATTAAATCCATTCAATTATTTTTAAAATCATTTAATTAAATTCTGATTTGAAAATATTATGAATCAGATTTTTAAAAACCCAATTCAAATTATGTTAAAAAGACAGACCTGCTTTATTGTAATACTTGCAATTTCAATTTTTTCTTACGGAACTTCATTTTATTATGATGAACCATACATATCTGCTGAAGAGTTTAATATTCTTTCGGGTGAAAAATGGACCGGAAATCTGACATATCTAGATTACCAGACGAATTCTGAAACAAAAATTTCAGCCAACATAACAGTTAAAAGATCCGGCGATAATACTGATCAGTTTATTCTGATTCTGGAATATCCTAAAGAACCGCAGGCAAACAATATTGATACTATCTCAATAAATGATGATGGGAAAAATTTCGACGGAGAAAAAGTGATTGAGAAGTTCAGTTTTGATAATGATTCACTGAAGTTCATTACCGAATCCTCCGGTATGGATGATGATAAAGAGTCATTGTTCAGACATACTTATGAAATTAGTCCGAAAACATTCATAATCCGGAAAGATGTTAAATATGATGGAGACAGTACATTCATAAAACGTAATGAATATTATTTTACAAGATAACTCTTATAAAATTTTTATTTTAAATTTTAATATGGATATAAAAATAAGAAGAGCCCGTGAATCAGATAGTGAAGAAATCGGCAACATGTATTTTGATACAGTAAACGCTATAAACTCAAAAGATTATCCGAAAGAAAAGATCGATGTCTGGGCAGCATCCGGAAAAAAATTTGATAAGTGGAAAAAGAAAATTTCCGAACAATATTTTTTAGTTGCGGAAGCTGACAATATAATTACAGGAATAAGCTCAATTGATCAGACGGGTTATCTTGATTTTATGTATGTTCATAAAGATTATCAAAGGATGGGCATTGCTCAAGTCCTGCTGAATGAAATTGAAAGAAAAGCTTCGGAGCAGAAGAATTCAGAAATATGGGCGTATGTAAGTCTTACCGCTGATCCTTTTTTTAAAAAGAACGGATATGTATTTACGGGTGAGAAAATTATTGTAATTCAGGGGGTTGAATTCGTTGACAGGATCCTTAAAAAAAAGCTTAAATACTGAAATGAAATTTTTCATCACTTTAATATTCTTATTTCTGATCATTTATAAACCGGGAGATTCTGTCTGCCAGGATAAAGAAGAACTTACTGATAGAATAAGAGAAGAGTTGGAAGATATTCATCTGGATACAAACTTAAGAAGTATCACCCTGACCAATGAAGAGTTCCTTCCGGATATGACTGATGGCGGTGGCGAGCTTACCGGATTTTACAATAAAAATGGTATTCGTAAAATTTACAGAAGCATTGGCATATCTTATGGAGTTATGATCACTGAATTTTATTATAAAAAGAATAAACTTATTTTCATCAGAGAGAAATTCAACTCTTATGTCTTTGATGAAGACACAAAATCCTTTGATTATACAAAAATAAATACGACCTACAGCGGAAGTTATTATTTTCACAAAGGAAAAATTTTTAATTCAACCATTAAAGGAAACAGAAATTTTGAAGTTAGTTCGACTGACATCCAAAACCTTCTTAATATAGAATCCGATGAAGCTGTTAAGCTGATAAGTAAGAGCATAAAAGAAGTTCGTGAAAATAAACAATAAATTCATACTGAAAACATGTTTAAAACATTTGTTATTTTTTTAACTATTATTTTCCTGCAGTTATTTTCTGCTGAAGGAAAGTCCAACGTGGCACAACCCGGACTTTGGAATGCAGGAGGTATGGGAAATTTTTCGCTTTTGTATCCTGAAGACAGTCTTGCCTATAAGAAGATCCAAATGGTAGATGAAAAGATCTCTGTTCAGTTATACAAAGGTTATGCAGTGATCAAAGGCGTATATCAAATGTTTAATGATACTGAAGATACCATAAAATTAAAAACCGGATATCCTTTGAATGGTTTTTTTGATGGAGAGACCGGGAATAATAAAAAAGTTGAGATCCGATTTGATTCACTTTTCGGACTTGCAGTTAAAATAAATTCGCAGCCTGCAGAGATCATAGCTGAACCTTCGGATGATAACGGAGGATATTCAGATAACGATAACTGGTATGTATGGCAGAATATTTTCACACCGGGAGATACGACTGTTATTACTGTTTATTTTATTGTGAATACAAACAATACGATCATAAGACAGGGGTATGCAAAAGACCGGTTTAACGGATTTATTTACATTCTTGAATCGGGGTCAACATGGAAACAACCTATAATAAACGGGGAGATAAGAATTCAAACCATGGACGGTATTACATCAGAGGAGATCAAAGGAATCAAACCCGACTCTGTTTTTAAAATAAATAGTGTTGAGACAGGTAATATTCTTCAATATAAATTTGAAAACCTGTCCCCTGTAAAAGCTGATAACATAATCATAACTTATTCAGAGAATTCAGAAGAGTTTAATTTTGAAAACATACTCAATGAAAAAGAAAAGCTTTACAGCAGCATAGATAAATTTTCGGAACTGGACATTAAATCTTCCGGGCTTGTAAATAAAAAATTCGAAGATCCCTTTGAAGTTGTATCAGAAGACTGGGGAAGTAAATTAATGATACTCGGTATAATAGGAATTCCGGTATTAATAATAATTACTGTTGTAATTCTAATAATAATTTTTCTGATCTGGTTATTCAGAAGAAGTAAGAAAAAAGTTCAGAGCACCGATGAGTAACAAATTAAAAATCGCATTATTACAGATCAGTTCTTTTAAAACTGATCAGAAGGGAAATCTTTTTAAAGGCGAAGAGTATTGCAGAAAAGCGGAAAAAGAAGGAGCTGATATAATTCTTTTTCCTGAGATGTGGAATATCGGATATGAAAGTTTTGATGAATCGGTATTTGAAAGTAGTTTTGATCCGAAAAATATTCCGGAGTCAATATTAAAGAAAGCGGAAATATGGAAGTCAAATGCCATAGATCCGGATTCCGAATTTATTAAGCATTTTAAAGACCTTGCACTGGAATTGAATACTGCTATAGCAATAACTTTTCTGCAAAAAGGCAAAACCGGACCTCGTAATTCTGTTGCACTGATTGACAGACATGGAGAAATAGTTTTAAATTATTCAAAAGTTCATACCTGTGATTTTTCCATGGAATATTATTGTGAACCCGGTGATGAGTTCCGGGTGTGTGAACTTGAAACGAAGAAAGGCAATGTGAAGGTCGGCGCTATGATCTGCTTTGACCGTGAATTTCCTGAAAGCGCCAGAGAGCTTATGCTTATGGGAGCTGAAATAATTTTAATTCCAAACTGCTGTGAAATGGATTCTCACAGAACTTCTCAGCTAAAGACACGAGCTTTCGAAAACATGACCGGTATTGCTCTGGCTAATTATCCCGCCCCTAAATGCAACGGAAGGTCACAGGCATATTCACCCGTGGCATATGATATTAACGGCAAAGAACTTGATAATTTGATATTAATGGCTGACAAAGAAGAAGGAATTTTCTATGCTGAGTTTGATCTGAAAAAGATCCGTGATTACAGAAAAAGAGAAGTCTGGGGAAATAATTTCAGAAAACCGCACGCTTATAAAAACCTTAAGAAAAATTTATAACTGACAAAAAATCAAATGAATATTTTTTTAAAAAACCTGATCCGCCATTTATGAGCACTTAGGCAGATCAGGTGTTTGATTTCCAATTTCTATTGTCCCGCATTAATGATCCTCTATTTTATACGCAAGTCAGCATGAAGCTTATAGTTTAATACCCAGATTAAACTGCCATAAATAATTTCTGACATAATTCAAACCTGAATTCTTAAAACTGTTTGTGAGATCAGCATTATATCTGACCTCTAAGATAATTGTCTGAGGAATAACTTTATTTATCTGAATTCCCAAACCGCTGATTATTCCAAGAACAGGACTTTTTAACTGCCCAAATAGATCATTTGCTCCCGCTAAAATTAAAGTATCATAATCATTTTTTGTAATACTTGAGCTGTTACTGGTTTTTATGCTTAAAACAGGACCAACCGAAATGTACGGACTGACAGAGCTTCCGGGGAGAATAAACCTGGCTAAAGCATTTATATCAAAATAGCCAAGACGGTTATATATAGTATAATTTAATGCGGGTAATGCTCCCTGCGCTGCTAAAGATACAGTTTGATTAAAACCTTTCTGATTATAGCCCATCTCGCCTGAAATAATCACATTTTTGAAATTCAGAAAATCATAAAACACATAAACATTAAAACCGGTTTTTGAATCATACTCAAAATCCCCGAATTTGGTATAATCCAGCTCAGCATTGGAGAGATTCAATCCTCCTTTAATGCCCAGATTTTTTAACTGAGCGTATGACTGATCAGAGATGAATAAAACCATTAAAGAAAATACAATTGCTGTGAAAACAAAAGTCCATTTTAAGTTTTTCATTTTTTTTAAGTTTAGTTTATAAAATAAGTTAGAGTTACTATAAACTTTTTTTGAACTGCTTTTTAAAATTAAATGGAATTATGCTTATCTGATCAGATAACTTATTTAAATGCCCTTTATAATATTACCATAAAGGAATATTAAAAAAGTATTTTATGAGAGTGAAGAAATTTTATCTGGAGAATTCATATAAATAAAATCCGGTTGAATTTTTATGAACTGCTGACAAATTATGCATATTTTACCGAAAAATCAAATTATATTTTAAAATGAAATTTTTTTAAATTACTATCATACAATGAAAAGATAATTTTTCGTGATTAAATTTATTTACTTACAGTTTTTGGGGAAAATTATCAGATAACTTATTTTCGTCAGCAGTCATATTGATATTGTAATAAGTCAGAATAATACCTAAGTTCAATTAACCCGAATTCCATCTCAGGCTTCCACAAGAAACACATTTTAAATTTACTTCTAAATACTCATTCTTAAATCTTCAACAACAGCATCATGTTAAAATTCAAAGCCGATATTAAAACACTTATATATCTTTGCTTAACAACAGCTATGTTATTTATTCAATGGAATTTCGGCTTCCATCCGGTGACTTACATCATATCTTTATATCTTGCAGTTACAGTAGCAGTCATAGCACACAACCATAATCACGTTCCCATGTGGAAATCTAAGATCCTTAATGACATTACCGATTACTGGATTACATTGTTTTACGGATTCCCGGCTTTTGCCTGGACTCCGACACATAACAAGAATCATCATAAGTTTAACAATAAGGAAGGTGATTTTACAATTACATACAGGGTCAGTGAAAAGAACAATATTTTCACTCTCCTCAGTTATCCCAGTATCAGCAGTTATTTTCAGCAGAATCCAATAGTCGTATATCTGAAGTTTCTCTGGAACAATAACAGGAAAAAATTCTTCATCTCTATAATGCAGTATGTTGCACTCGGACTTTTCATTATTATCGCATTGCTGATTGACTGGAAGAAAGCAATTCTATATGTGATCATACCTCAGCAGTTTGCTTTGTTTTCCGTTCTGATCTTCAACTACATTCAGCATGTTCATGCTGACGAAGAATCCGATTATAATCATTCCAGAAATTTTGTAAGTCCGATGACAAATTTTCTTCTGTTCAATAACGGCTTCCATACTATACACCATTACCGTGCAAGCATTCACTGGAGCGAAACTCCCGAAGCTCATAAAAAGATCGATCACCTTATTGCGCCTCATCTTAAAGAAAGAGGATTCTGGCCTTATATTTTTAAAGCTTATTTGATTAGTCCGTTCAAAAAAACTTTCAGAACCAGATCAATGCGGCTTGACAGAATTGCAAAAGAACAGGGTAAAGAAATTTCACACGGCTGACACCCGAAACATATAATATAGATTGTAATTAATATTTAAACGGAATTTTGGATATTTTCAGAATTCCGTTTTTTAATTTTATACAATTTTCCTGTAAAAATCATAAATTGAAATCTTGAAATATAATAATGGATTATTTAAGTTAAACAAAATAAAAATTTACAAATGGAACAAATAAAAGAACTTCGTCTGGCAGTTTTGATAGACGCAGACAATATTCCTTATGCAAACGTTAAAGGGATGATGGAGGAGATCGCAAAATACGGAACTCCGACATTCAAAAGAATTTACGGTGACTGGACCAAGCCAACTCTAACCGGCTGGAAATCAGTATTGCTGCAGAATGCTATTACACCTGTTCAGCAATACAGTTACACCATCGGAAAGAATTCTTCCGACTCTGCTTTGATAATAGATGCAATGGATATACTTTACACGGGAAGAGTTGACGGATTCTGTATAGTATCAAGTGACAGTGATTTTACAAGACTGGCAACGAGACTCCGCGAAGCAGGCATGCAGGTTTACGGCATTGGTGAGAAGAAAACTCCCGCGCCGTTTATATCAGCCTGTAATAAATTCATATACATAGAGATCCTTAAGAAAAGAGATAAGCCGGATTCTAAACCTCCAGTATCAAAGAAAACCTCAAGATCCCGGATTAAAAAATCTCCTCAGATTGCTGCACCCGCTTCAACGGTTGCTGCTGTTGATGAAGATCTCCAGAAGCTTATCTCTGACAGTATCAATGATCTCGGAGATGAAGACGGCTGGGTATATCTTGGAGTTCTCGGAAATCTCATATTAAAAAAGAAACCGGATTTTGATCCGAGGAATTACGGATATAAAAAATTAATAGACCTGATTAAAGAAATTAAAGAAATAGACATTGATGAACGTGAAACGGGAAAGAATAATATTTCTCATTTCTATGTTAAAACAAAATAAAAAATTTTCAATTTTACTTTAATGCCTGACACTCTTATAAATAAATACTGGTCTGAATATCTGCAGACACTTTCCGAGCAGGAAAGAAAATCAAGAAATAATTATACAGCCGAACAGTGGGGTGACAGTAAAGAACTTGCTGACAGTCTGAGTTCCCTTATCTTAAGCGGGAAAAAAACTGCCAGCTGTTCATCTTTATGGATTTATGAAAAGGAAAATATACCTGTTCCGGAAAAAGGTAACTATACAATTGTGTTAAACAGTAAAAACGAACCTGTGTGCATTGTAGAAACAACAGATGTTCAGATTGTTCCATTCGAAAAAGTAGATGAATCCTTTGCTTTCCTTGAGGGAGAAGGAGACCGGTCGCTGGAATACTGGAGAACTGCTCACTGGAATTTTTTTACAAGATCACTTGGGAAAATCGATCTTCAGCCTTTGATGAACATGCCGCTGGTTTGTGAAAAATTCAAATTAGTTTATAAATAAATTAATATTATAAATTTTTTTCTGTCTTATGAATGACGGTACAAACATACTTTTAAAAGCACGCTTCAATCCGATTCTGAGATCTTACATCTTTGTATATGTTGCGTTTTTTCTTTTTGTATCCGTGATCGGAATACCGTTACTTATTGTATGGATGCTTGGATTAGGTCAATGGTACAGCAAGCATTATTATGAATTACTTGAATGTGAATTATCGGAGACAACATTAAGATTTAAAAAAGGAATAGTTTTTACCGTTGAAAAAACGATACCTCTTGAAAACATACAGGATATGACTTTCATCGAAGGTCCTTTATTGAGAAAATTCAATCTCAGTATTTTCAAAGTTGAAACCGCCGGACGCAGTGAAAACAAAGGAAGTGAAATGGAGCTGGTTGGTATAGAAGATGCTCATATTTTCAGGGACAGGGTTTTCGATCAGAGAAAAAAGATATCGGATAAAAAAAATGTCAAAAGCAGTGAGTTTGTTCTCTCAGAGATAAAAGAATCTTTACTGAGAATTGAGCAGTTATTGAGTAAATAATATTTATAATAAAAAAGCAGACCTGATTTATTTCAGATCTGCTTTTAAATTTTCGGGTGGATCTGGTATTTATTTTCTTGTAAACATTATTTCCATTGTCTTTATTTCCTTGCCATCCTCCACCACATACATTTCAAGGGATTCGTGGTCACTATCTATTACTTTAAAGATCTGTTTAATATTCTTGTTTGTACCTGTCATAGGATCATAACTGGTTCCTTTGAATTCTATTGTTTTCGAATCTTCATCCCATGTACCTTCTGAGTAAGAAGTACCTGTGCCGAAATTATCTATCCACGTACTCTGAAATATTTTTCTTGCATTATCATATCCCACTATATTCATTCCTTCAAAAGGCATTCCCATCATTTCAGCAGTTGAATTTGACAACTGATATCTTCCGCCAAGTATCATCTTATTGACTGCTGTTCCGGAAGCTTTCATCGGAGGTGCTGTCGGATCCATCCAGAAAGATATATCCTCGGTCCATTCACCGTTGGATTTTGCCAGCATTTCATGAACAGGTCCGGGTGTCATGTAATCAGTCCAGGCTTTCATATCCATATCGGACTGGGAATAACCTGAGACAGTTATTGTAAAAATAAAAAGTA
>JAGQWH010000078.1 GCA_020437545.1 Ignavibacteriota bacterium | reverse complement strand
CAAAAATTCTTTTTAAAAATATATTTAATTTATTATTAATATTATATTCAATTTCTACTAAGTTTATTTCGTCAAATGAATGCATATTTAATTTTGAAAGTATCAGTTCCTTTCCGGTCGGCAATATTTTAAATCTTACATTTCTGTTTCTGAAATCCCACATGAGATTCAGTATGTCCTGATTTGAAAAATCATCTCCAGTAAATACGACCTCATTTATCTTATTTATGAGAATTATCTCTTCCAGCTCGGTAATGCTTTTGCGAGTTGCTATCTCATTAAAATGGAATATGTTATATTTTGCTATCAGTTTATCTTCAACATTCTGATTGAGTACCTGCTTTCCTACGATCAGCAGATTTATTTTATTGAGCAGTATATTCTTTGACACAATAAACAGGTAAGCGCTGTAGCTTCCTCTTACCAGTATCAGGAAAAATAAAGCAAGAACTGTAGAGGATAATATAACCCCTCTGGAGAAGGCATACTCTTTAAAAAAATATGTAATGGATGAATTTATGAAGAATCCTGAGATCAGCGCAGTAAAAGTCTTTCTTATTGAAAGGAAATTTTTCCGGGTATATAGACCAAACATTGCCAGTAAAGCCAGCCATACAAATACATAAACTGAAATAATGAACATGTAATCCTTATTCGGAAAAATATCGAATCTGAATTTTACTGAAATGATCAGGGACAGGTAAAGAAAGATCACATCTATTATCGGAAAGATGAAATTCTTGAAGAATCTTTTTATATAAGAAAACAAAGACCTCCAGAATATTCCGATCTGAAGAATAAGAGAAAGAAATTTTGAACTTCCTTTTAGATTCTTTCTTACAAAGATGCTCATAGCGCCGTAAAAATTATTTACATACGACAGATTGGTTTTCTTTGTACTCTCCCCTTTGAAATGAATGGTTGTAACTTCCGGATAATAAAAGATCTTATAACCGGCTTTTTTAATTTTAAAACAAAGATCAAGATCCTCGCCGTACATAAAATAATCTTCATCAAAAAGCCCGGACTTTTCAAGAACCGGTTTTGGAATGAACATGAACGCGCCGCAAATTGCTTCGACTTCATAAGTCTCATTTTCATCGAGATATGTCAGATTATATTTTCCGAATAACTTACTGTCTGGAAACAGTTTTGAAAGCCCAAGCATCCTCGGTATTGCAACTGATGGAACGGGGAAACTTCTTCTGCATGCTGAATCAAGCTTTCCGTTGGCTAGTATGAGTTTTGAAGTAACTGCACCAATACTTCTGTCTTTCTGACAAAATGAGATCATCTTTTCAAAAGTACCTTCTTCAAGCACTGTATCCGGATTCAGTATAAGCACATAATCCCCTGCTGCCTGTCTTAATGCAAGATTGTTGGCTTTTGAAAAGCCTATATTACTTTCATTCGAAATTATCTTTACTCCGGGATATTTATTTCCGATGTGAGAAACGCTGCCGTCTACTGAATTATTGTCAACGAGAAATATTTCTATTTCATATCTGTCATTATTAGCCTTGTAAACGGAAGCAATGCAGCTGTCCAGAAGATCCCTGACATTATAATTAACAATTACAACCGATACGTCAATATTATTTCCGGACAAAGATTTTTATAAGATATTTTTGATTATAATTAAATTTCCGTGATAATAAATCTGAAAAAAGTAATTATGACCTGATAAGAATTCTGCGGGGTGATTTAAATTACAGCTTACCGAAAATAGATTTAAATTTTAATTTCCATACCATGAAGTATGCTTCATACACTACTTTCCTCGACATCTTTGACTCCCCTTCTCTTCTGTCAATGAAAAGGATCGGTGTTTCAGTGATCCTGAATCCTTTTTTGTAAAATTTGAATTTCATTTCGATCTGAAATGAATAACCGTTTGATTTTACCTGATCAAGATCTATCTGCTTCAGTGCGGAAACTCTGTAACACATGAATCCGGCTGTTGTGTCCATAACTTTCAGACCGGTCACAATTCGCGTATACATTGAAGCCAGATAGCTCAGTATCAGTCTTCTGATAGGCCAGTTGAGAACTGAAATTCCGTTTATATATCTTGATCCGATCACAAGATCATAACCTTCATTTATCTTATCAATGAATCCTTTAAGATATTTGGGATCATGTGAAAAGTCTGCATCCATTTCGAATACAAAATCATATTCATTTTTAATGGCATATCTGAACCCTGCTAAATAAGCCGTTCCTAAACCTGATTTTTTTTCTCTTTTAAGAATATTAACTTTATCATTATTCATTCCCTCTACCATTGCAGCAGTTCCGTCAGGTGAGTTGTCATCGACTACCAGTATATTGAATTCATTTTCAGGAGTAGTGTTTTTTAATACTTCCGGAATGATCTTCAGAATATTTTCCGCTTCGTTGTATGTCGGTATTATGACAAGTGTTCTTTTCAATATCAGTGACCTTTCATTAATAATATTACGATGATGGTATTGATCATTATTTTAAAATCTAATTTGAGACTCATATTCTCTATATAATAAAAATCATACTGTATCTTGGTTTTTACATCTTCAAGAGAAGTATCATATTTATGCTTGATCTGAGCCCAGCCGGTAATTCCCGGTTTAACGGATAATCTTTTATAATAATAAGGCATTTCCTTTTTAAGCTGCTCCACAAAATATGGTCTCTCCGGTCTCGGACCGATAAGACTCATTTCATTTTTCAAAACATTTATCATCTGCGGTATTTCATCTATGTATGTCTTTCTTAAAATCCTTCCCATCCTGGTGATTCTGGGATCATTTTCTCCTGACCATTCGGGTCCGTATTCTTCAGCTTCAGGATTCATTGATCTGAATTTTATCATAGTGAACTCTTTTCCTTTTCTTCCAACTCTTACCTGCCTGTAAAATACGGGTCCTTTTGAGTCAAGTTTTATCAATATTGAAACTAAAAGCAGGACAGGTGAAAACAGAATCAGTGTTATTACAGAAAATGTAATATCAATCAATCTCTTCGTCAGTTTGCCTGCAGGAGACATTATATCCGGCATTACCTCTATAAGCGGCACTCCGTAGATCTGATTAGTCTTTGCCATTCCGCTGACTATCTCATACATATCAGGAAGTATTTTAATGTTAACTTTTTCTTCCGAACAGTATCTTATCACTTCGATAAGTTCTTCCTTCTCATTTGGCTCAAGCGCTACAAGTATCTCCGAGATCTCATTCTTATTTATAATTTCCCTGATATCTTCAAGAGATCCGAGACTTTCATTATCCCCGTTAACTAAATTCTCATTATTCTTTTTCAGATTTACTGAACCTATGATCTTGTAGCCAAGCTGATGATACTTTTCAATCATATCCTTTAATCCTTTTGCCTTCTCTCCGTCTCCGATGATCAGCGTGTTTCTTAATCCAATGCCTTTCTCCAGAAGATTTCTCTGAATGCTCCGGATTATTATTCTTCCCGAACTTACGCAGACAACAAGCAGCAGCCAGTAAATCAGGATCAAAAACCTCGAAATGATCGGGGCATTCGTCATGTAATCATCAACAAAAATTATAAAGAACAATATGAAACATCCGAAAGAGACCGTCTTGAAGACAGATGAGAATTCATCAAATCTTGATCGTACAAACCAGTGCTGATACAAACCTGCGAAAGAGAATATTATCAGCCAGTAAATATAGATTACAAATAACGGAATAAGAAAGGAAGGCGGATTAGCATAAACTATCCAGCCCGATTCTATCCTTATGTAATAATAAAATATCCAGGCTAAGTTTATGAATATAAAATCCGATAAGAATAAAAATATTTTTTCCTTTGCTTTGGACACATTATTTTTTTACTTAGAAACTATAACCTGCTGAAGATGCATCATTGTAAAACATTTTTACAGTATCGAGTGAAAGCTCTTTAAGATCCTTATCAAGCATGGAAAGTTTTTCAATCAGATTGTTAGTGACTGTGATGATCTGACATCCGCACTGCTCTGCCTGAATGATATTCAGCACCTCTCGCGAACTCGCCCATAACAATTCTGCATTCTTGTTATCTTTCAAAATCTCAAGCGATCTCATTACATATGGCACCGGATCTCTTCCCGTATCAGCTATTCTCCCTGCGAACAATGAAATAATAACGGGTGTGTCCGGATTAATGCTCTTTGAAACATTCTCGACCTGTTCGACAGTTAAGATAGCTGTTACGTTTAACTTCATGCCTTTATCCGAAAGTTTTTTTATAAGTTCATATGAAGGCTCACCCTTCGTATTTGTTATGGGAATTTTAATGAAAACATTATCTCCCCAGCTGCCTATCTCTGTCGCCTGTCTTTCCATCGATTCAAAATCATCAGTAAACACTTCGAATGAAATCGGCATGTCTTTTATCTCGGAAAGGACATCCTTCGCAAAGGCAACATAATCCGTTACTCCGTCTTTTTTCATAAGAGTGGGATTTGTTGTGAAGCCTTTTACAATTCCTTCCGAATAAACTTTCTTCATTTCAGTTACATTTGCCCCATCGGCAAATATCTTTATTTTCAGGTCTTTTACTCCGGGCATATTATAAATTGTTTTTTAAAATTATTTCCGATGCTTCTTTAAGATCTTTCACTACAAAATCCGCATCGGTCTTATTTTTGTATTCGTAATAGTTACTTCTGATTCTGATCGTCCTCAATCCTGAATTCGTTCCGCAAATAATATCTTTATCCCTGTCACCTATAAACCATGAACTCCGGGCATCAACATCAAAATCTTTTATCGCTTCCATCACAAAATAATTACCCGGCTTCCTGCAGTCACAATGTCCGGAAAACTCAGGTACAATACCTTCAGGATGATGGAAACAATAATACTGTCCGCTAAACCGGATATTGTTCTCATTAAATATTCTCTGAAACTCTTCCCTCACATTCATAAGATCATCCAGACTTGCTTTCCCTTTTGCATGATCAGGCTGATTCGTAACAATAAATAAAAGGTAATCATTTTTCTGTAAAACTTTGAGCGATTCTAAAACACCATCATACAATTTCACATCAGCCGCTTCAAACGGAGGATGAAATTCATTCGTCTCTTTATTAAAATACATTTCATTCAGCACACCATCCCTGTCAAGAAAAACTGCTTTGCTCATTACTTAGCCTTCTCTGTCGCTGTATTACTGTCAACTGACTCCCACTTCATTTCATTAACTTTTATAGCCGGATGAGTAACCAGTAAATGCCATATTGTCGATTGAAATGATTCTGAATGAGGCGTGATGGTCTCCGGATTGACCGTCGGAACTATCAGACAGGCATCAGCTACTTTTGCAGTATATCCGCCGTCTTTGCCTGTAATGCCTATCACAGAGCTTCCTACTTCTTTTGCATACTTAAGAGAGTTTACAATATTGACGCTTACATTCTTTTCTTCATTACCTCCGCCAACTGAAAATACAAACAGACAGTCTTTTTTATTCATTCTGCTTCCTTTCAGCCAGTTCACAAAAGAAGTTTCCCATCCGTCGTCATTTACTCTTGCAGTCAGTTCTGATACATTATCGGTCGGAGCGTAACATTCAATCCCTGCAATTTTTCTGAAGTCATTCACCGCATGAGATGCATTACCCGCACTGCCGCCGACTCCAAGCATGAATATTCTGCCTTCGTCTTTCTTAACTTTAAGTATGACATTTACAATTTTTTCGATCTCATCTTTATCGATCTTTCCGGTGATCTCTGTTACCTCTTTCAAATACTGATCAATATAATTTCTTACTTCCAATTGTTTATGTTTTAATTTTAAATTTAAATTTATTCAGACAGAAATTTTCCTGTCTCCTCAAGCCCTTTAAAAGATCCGATCTCATAAAATCTCTCTTTAACTTCAAATCCCGCAAGTTCATTCTTTTTCAGCAAACTCTGATAAACTGTTTCAAGATCAAATACTTCCTGTTCCTTAAAATCATCAAATGCACGTTTGTTTAATATTCCCAGACCGTAATCGATAAATTTCATCTTATCATCGGTCGCTTTCTTATCGTATCTGATGATCTTTCCATCTGCAAATTCTACATTACTCTTATCAAATTTATTATCATTTCTGTATACTGTCATAAGCCCGTTTGCTCCTGAAGACTGAAAATAATTTCCCACTTCAACGAAATCAGCCGTCAGATATGAGTCGCCGTACATTACAAAAAATACTTCTCCCGTATATTCAAGAGCTTTCTTAAGTGCGCCACCCGTACCGAGTAGTTTTGATCCGTCAAATGAATATTTTATATTCAGATCAAATGAATTATTCTTCTCCGTAAATTCCTGTATCATCTCACCAAATTTTCCTGCGCAGATTATCACATTTGAAATACCGTTATTCTTTATAAGCAAAAACTGATGCCCGATGAACGGCTTTCCCGCAACTTCAATCATCGACTTTGGAATTGTCTCCGTAACGGGTTTTAATCTTGTAGCCAAACCTCCTGCAAGCAGTACCAGCGTATCAATCAATTTTTCTTATGAGAATATTAATTATAAAATCCTGTTTTAACACCTTCTCGTTCAAACGAAAACCATGTCGGCTCGAGTCCCATCTTCTTCATCGAACTTAATAATTTAGATTTTTCATATGGGCAGTAAAACATAAGAAATCCACCGCCGCCTGCACCTATTACTTTGCCGCCTAAAGCTCCGTTTTTTATTGCGCATTCATAAACTTCATCAATAAACGGATCCGAGATTTTTTTGGAAATTCCTTTTTTGATTAACCAGTGCTCGTGCAATATCTCGCCGAACTCGTTTATCTTATTCTGCTCTAATATTTTTTTTGTATGAAGTCCGATATCCTTGATCTTATGAAGCCTGTTGATGACGTCATCATTGTTATCCTTTGTTTTCTTGTTCTGGACTTTCAGAATATCGCTTGCAGATCTTTTCTTATTCAAAAAAAACAGGAACATGTTATTCTGAAGCTCCATAAGCGAGCCGTCACTGATCTTTACAGGTTCGACTGTAACTTTTCCGTCTCTATGAAACGTATATCCGTTAAATCCTCCGAAGACAGCTGCATACTGATCCTGCTTACCGATCGGCTCTTTAAGAATATCAATTTCAATTTTACATGCGCATTCTGCAAGTTCGTGTAATGACTTATATTCTCTTTTATATGAAAACAATGCGCTCAAAAGAGATACTGTAAAAGTAGAAGAAGTACCGAGTCCGCAGTTAGAAGGTACATCTGCAATTGAAACAAGTTCGATCTGCTTTTTTATACCCGAATACTGAAGGGATGCTTTGAATATTGAATGTTTGATCTCACTGATCTTATCCACTATCTCAGTTTCTGAATAAGAAAGTCTGATAGATTCTTCAAATCTCTTATTCAACAGAATGTGAACATATCTGTTAATACTTGCTGCAAGTAAAAAACCGCCGAACTTCTGATAATAAGAAGGAAGGTCCGTTCCGCCGCCGCCCATCGATATTCTTACAGGAGCTCTTGAGATTATCAACTTACCTTCTCTCCTTTCCAGCCAAACTTATTATTCTTTGCATCTTCATAAATTGACATGACTGAATTTCTTATAGCTTCTGCAGCGGTATATTTATTGCTCCATCCTTTTGCTCTGACCTTATCAGTATTGAATCTTACAATAGGTACATCGCCTTTCCAGCCGCGGTCACCGCCGGAATAATTATACTTCACATCTTTCAGTTCCATTACATCAGTCACTATATCAGCGATCTCAGTGACAGTTATGTAATCTTTTGTCCCGACATTAAAATACGAGTAACCTTTTAAATATTCTTTTTCAACAAGACGCATTGCATCAAGTACATCAGTTACATAAATATAAGACTTGCTTTGCGTTCCGTCACCGAGTATATCCAGCTTTGAATTATTTTTTAAAAGTTTTCTGACAAAATCATATCCGACTCCGTGAGTCTGATTCGGTCCGACTACATTTGCAAATCTGAAAGCCGCAGCATTCATATCAAACATATAACAATAAGAGCAGATCATAACCTCACATGAAAGTTTGCTTGCGCCGTAAGTGGAGATCGGGAGTTGCGGTGAATAATCCTCATCAGCTTCTATGAACTTAGCATCCCCGTAAACGCCGCTTCCGGACGCATACAGAAGATTTTTCACACCCGTCCTTCTCATTGATTCTATGACATTATTTGTAAGATATGTGCCTTCCCAGAAGTCTATATCCGGCTGTGTCATTGCTTTTGCAATATCTGGATTGGATGCAAAATGATAAACTATATCGTGACCTTTCATTGCTTCTTCCAGTTTATCAATATCTTTTATATCTGCTTCTACTATTTTAAAATTTTCATTATCAATGATCTCATCAAGATGCCATCTCTGACCTGATGAAAAATTGTCATAAATTGTTACAGATGCATCGCTATCTTCTCTGAGGATCTTTCTGCATAAATGACTGCCGATAAATCCCGCACCGCCTACTATAAAATATTTTTTACCCAAAAATTTGTATAATTATAATTAAAAATTTTTCCTTTTGAAATAATACATAAAAGACTGAAGATTTTTCTTTATGAACAAAGGCAGAAAAGAATAAGCATACTGTGTATAATTCAGCATGTAAGCTTTTCTGAAATTCGGATAATCATCTTTATGCATTTTCAGAACTTCAAGAACGGTTTTTGAATTTTCCGTCTGATGAGTATATGATTTATTCTGCCCTGCCGTCATGTAAGTAATAAAATATTCTTTCATGTTATAAAGCTTGCCGTGCTTACCCATCCTGAGCCAGAGCTCCATGTCTTCAACGTGTTTGATGATCTTGTACCCGCCAAGCTCAAGCGCCAGATCCTTTTTGAAAAGAACGGTTGCGTGAGTAAAAGGATTTGAGAATAAAGCATAGCTGCGGATCTCTTCATCGGTTTCTTTTTTGAGATATCTGAAAAGTTCTTCGCCATTGGCATCAACTAATATAACACCTCCGCCGACAACCACATACTCGGGATTCTTTTCTATAAAATCAACCTGAAGCTTAAGCTTGTCTTTATGACACCAGTAATCATCATCATCTATTCTTGCTATATATTTTCCGCGGGCATTTCGAAGCCCGATATTAAGATATTCCGATATCCCTTTATTTTCGATCTTGGGAATCCGCATATATCTGACAGCCGGTTCACGTGAATCAAGATCAGTCATTCTCTTTTCAGTTTCATCGGTCGAAGCATCGTCAATGATTATCAGTTCCCAGTCAGTAAAGGATTGATTGAACACACTTTCAATAGCTCTTTCCAGCATATCCACCCTGTTATAAGTGGGCATAATGATGCTGACTAACGGAACATTGGTTGTTTCGATATTATTCATAAAAGCATAAAGTATCGATAAAAAAAGCTATTTTAAAGTTAGAAAAGGGGGGAAAATTATTTTTTTAGTTTTTTCTCAGAACCAGCATACTAGACTTAATACTCAATTCTTCAGTAGTATAATTATCTTTAAAACGGTCATTTAGTTTCAGTTCTTTCAACTGATTCAATTCAGTCTGATCCGGAAGATCCGGTAATTCCTCTAGCACTTCAAACCCGCAATCATTAATAATTTTCATATGATCCTTATGCCTCATCCTGTTCTGATACATTATGGAAGGATTCAGTCTGTCCCATTCTTTGTCATTAAACTGAAGATAATTATAAACAGAGATCGAATTATCAAAAAATGACCAATGATCTCTGTAGTCAATAGCATTTGACATAATCCCCCCCGGTTTTAAGATCCTGTGACATTCTTTCATGATATCAGGCAGATGGATCTGGGGAATATGCTCCATAGTTGCATTGGAAAGTATGAAATCTATTGAATTGCTTTCGATTCCTGTCTTCCTTGCGTCAAGCGGAGCAATATAATTTATATTAAAATGTTCACTTAAAATCTCTCTGAAGTTTGAATCAGTAAGCATTGGTACTTTATTGAGAATTTTATCATCAGCTCCAAATTTTTCATCTGATAAAATGATTCTTTTTATAGTATCATTAATCAGTTCAGGAAAAACAAGTTCTCTTATATCAATACATGTAAGTTCATTAAAGCCAAGCAGACTTATCCCGATCGGGATCAGAAGATCATACCCTGATCCGAATTCATAATATTTGCATTTTGAAGGATCTTTTTCCGGACTGTATTTTTTAAATTTACTGAAATGTCTGTTTACAGTCTCAAGCTTTTCTGAAAAGTCAGTATCTTTAATTGGAAGGGAATGAGTAACATGTTTCTGAAATATGTAGTTGATTCTTTCACCCTGCGGAAGTGCGGAAAATAATTTCTGTAGGTGAGCTTTATATTTAAAATTCAATTATTAAAGTTAAATGATTATTATAATGTCTATTGTGGGATCATTTTAAATACCCTGACATAATCTATCTCCATAATATAAGGCGATCCGGTATCATCAATCCAAAAATCATTTGCTTCATGATCTTTTACTGCAACATTTGCGATCATGTATAAGGGACTAGTCGGAATTCCCTGTGTCGATTCAAATACAACTTTATCATCAAGTTTCCATATCATTTTATCAGGAAAACATTCGAATATCCAGACCATCCATCTGTCTTCATATTCCCCTTCAGTATCTTTTGCATTAACATAATAAAACGGTTCAGATTTTCCTTCATATAAACCGGAATAGTTAGGATAATCAATTCCCCAGTGATGAGCTGAAGTCATCATGTTCTTATTGATACCATAATATTCAAAGATATCAATTTCAGGAAGAGTAGGATTCTGTTTGGGTACCAGCCAGAATGCAGGCCAGAAGCCTTTTCTGAACGGAAATTTTACTTTGATCTCCCATTTTCCGTATGCCTGCAGAAAATGGTTTGAACTGCATATCAGTCCTGAAGTAAATTCAAACTGCTTTTCACCATGAACATCTTTTCCATAAACAGATTCTTTTTTTGCAGTTATTTTTAATATTCCGTTTTCAGCGATTATATTTTGATCCTTGTACCATTGAAGATCTTTATTCGCCCAATTGGTTCTTCCTCCGGATTCATAGACTCTCTGCCATTTTGACAGATCGAGAGAATCAAAATTATCCTCGAATGTAATTTCCCATTTGTACGGTTGATTTCCCGATTCTCCCGGACCGCATGATAATATCCCTGGATAAAGAAACAGGAGAAATAAAAAATACAGATATTTACCCATTACATTCAGCATAATTCATAGATTAATTTTAAAGCAAATTAATCCGGTCCGGATTAGTTAGTTATTCGGAACCATTTTATAGACCCTTATATAATCTATTTCCATTATGTAAGGAGAGCCGCTGTCATCAACTATATTATCGTTTTCAGGTCTGTCTTTTATTGCTACATTGGCAATCATGTATAATGGTGCCGTAGGAATTCCTTCAGTTGATTCATTAACGGTTTTTCCATCCAGCTTCCAAATCATTTTATTCGGGAAACATTCAAATGACCATGTCATCCAGACATCTGAAAATTTACCCGTAATTTGTTTTGTTCTTAAATAATAAAATGGTTCGGTCTTCCCTTCATACAATCCGCCTGAATAATTTGGCCAGTCAATTCCCCAGTGATGATTGCATGTTATCTCATTTTCCTTTACTCCAAAATACTCAAAAACATCGATCTCAGGAAGACCCGGTCTTTGCTTTGCTACCAGCCAGAAAGCCGGCCAATATCCTTTTTTAAAAGGAAACTTTACTCTTATTTCCCATTTACCGTAAACCTGTGAAAATGTCTGCGGTGAATTTATCATGCCGGAAGTATATTCGAACTGCTTTTCACTCTCAGCATCCTTACCGTAAATTGATTCCTTTTTAGCAATTAACTTTAAGACACCGTTTTCTGAAATGATATTCTCGTCTTTATACCACTGAAGTTCTTTGTTGGACCATATTGTCCTGTTCCCCATATCAAAAAGAGTTTGCCATCTTGATCTGTCAAATGTATCAAAATTATCCTCAAAAGTTAGCTGCCATTTATAATTCTCTTTCGGAGCTTCATATGATTCTGCATACTCTGAAGAAGCAATATTTTTCTCTGATTCACCGGTGAAATTTGATTCAGCTGATCTTTTTGAATCATCTGTTTCAAGAGATTCATTTGGTAATAGAATTTTTGTCAGCGCAACAAGAATCAAAACAGGCAGAAATATCTTTAAGGATTTGATAAGTAATGGATTATTTTTTTTAAAATTCATAATAAATATATGTTTAATTATCGGATTTTTTAATTGCCAGGGAAAGATATGGAACTAATTCAATTCCGGAAACAGCTTTGATAATTTTCAAAGTATGATAAACATACTTTTTAATATTCTGGTAGCTGTGTTTATTATAAGCTTTATACCACAGATCGACCCTGTCTTTTACATCCTCATTCTGAGGATTCAATAATTCAGGTTTTGAATCAGTTTTTTTAAGGATACCCATAATCTCATTGATTGTACCGCCTCTGACGCCTTCTCTTAACAATTCTTCCCAGGAATGATCCTGCAGGTTTCGTTTAGAAAATTTCCTGCTGTAAGTTAAGGAAATTTTATCGGGAAGGTAATTTAAAAAAGGTAATCCGCTGGTTGTATGAAGTTCTATGGGAAATAATCTGTTAGGAGTATTTGTCAGGAACAAAATCCCTCCGGATTTGAGATAGCTCCATATTAAAGGAAACAGAGTATGCCTTTCAGCAGGTAATAAATGCTCGAATACACCATTAAATAAAACAAAATCAAACATTCCTATGTTTTCAGGAAGTGATTCAGTATCGGGCGAGACCAGATATCTCAAATTTTCAAGACCGTAATGTTCTTTTCTCATATCGGCGATCTCCACAAAACTCTTAACATATTCGATGCCGAGTATCTCGCTTTCAGGAAACATTCTTGCCACTATGGAAGTTGATGCACCGCTTCCGCAGCCAAAATCAAGTATCCTCTTGCCTCTGAATTCATCTTTCCCGGCATAGCTCAGCAGATCATTTCTGATTGCGTTCTGAATATAATTCTCATCTTCATCCCTCTTTATCTCATTACAGACCCAGGCTGCGCCTTTCACTTCTGCAATTTTTTTTATCAATGGAACAGGATAAGATGTTATGCATTCTGTATCACTTGCATACACTCCCTCATTAACAAATGATCTGATCTCAGTCTCTCCTCCGGGCAGTTCTTTCAAAATTAATTTGCCGTCATCAAGAATTATTTCCAAAATATTCTTAGGTTTTTTTTAATTTTAACTTATCAATATATAGCCGGTAATATTTTTCTGAATTTGCGGCTATATCAAATTTACTTTTTACAGTTTCCACTGCATTCTTTCTGATTTCATCAAGGTCATTCCTGTTTTCATATATATAATCAAGATTTTTTATCAGATCTTTCTTATCAGCAGTTTCAAACAAGAATCCGTTAACATTATCTTCAATTATTTCAGGTATCCCTCCGGTATTTGAAGCAAGTACAAGTTTTCCTTTTATCATGGCTTCAATTATCACAAGTCCGAATCCTTCCCAAAGTGAAGGTACGCAGATCAGATCACTCATCTCAATGAATCTCTCCGTATCCTGCTGAAAACCTATCAATCTGATCTGTTCACTGAGATTTGAATCCGATATTAATTTTTCAATATCATTCCTTAATTTTCCGTCACCAAGGATCAGGACTTTTACATTTTTATTTTCCGTAAGAAATTCCTTTACTGATCTTATAAAAAAGTCATGTCCTTTTTGAATATCAAGCCTCCCTAATATACTAATAATAAAATCACTTTTTAAATAATTATATTCATTCCTTAAATTCAATAATTCATCCTCATTTAAAATGTATTTTTCCTTATCAACATTTAATCCATTATAAATCAGTTCAGTATTTTTTTCATATCTGCGATTTCTGTTCACCAGATATTTTTTAACAATTTCCGAAATCGCTATCAAATTTGATTTTGAATAAGAGATAACCACATCATCAATCCTGTCAAACATGGATTTCTTATTTATGTCTGCCCCTTTATGATGGGAAGAATAATTATGGCATGTTGAAAATATTACTTTTACTCCTGTTTGTTTTGCAGCAATTCTCCCGTAGAAATCCGCTTTATTCAAATGAGTATGTACGATATCTGGTTTTATTTCAAGTAAAAGTTTTTTCATTTTAAAATAGATCTTTGGATTTATCAATCCCTTTTCATTAAGATCATAAACTCTGATTCCGGCGTTTTCATATTTTTCCTTATATTCACCGGAGTCAATTGTGATCACTGAAAGTTCGAGATCATTTTTTTTTATCAGATTCTTTAAAATATCAAAAACCAGTACCTGAGCTCCGCCGAGACTTAGATTAGAAAGCACATGGACTATTTTGATTTTTCCTGACAATTTCTATTTTATTTAATATTTGAATGGAAATATAAATATATTTTAATATTACATTGCTTGGTCTTCAATAAATTTTACAGACGGATCAATAATAATGTGAAGTCCAAACAGAAGCAGGATTATCAGCTTTGAGAATAAATTGATTCAACTGCACTAATTGTTTGCTCTATCGTATACTTCTCTTCAAAATCTTTTTTTGCATTAATAATTAATTTGTTCTTCAGTTCTTTTGATTCAAATACTTTCAGAACATTTTCTGCTAACTCCTCAGAATCTTCTTTTTTTACAAGGATGCCATTATAATTATCGATTATAACTTCTTTTATTCCTCCAACATTTGTGCATATTACAGGAACTGATTCTTTCATTGCTTCGAGAATAACATACGGAATTCCCTCATATCTTGATGGCAGAACAAAAAGATCAAATGTATTCAAAGCGCCCGGAACATTGTTTGAATACCCTTTTAAAAATACATCACTATTTAAATTCAAACTATTTATTTGTTCTTTATAATCATTCATTTTCTCTCCATCACCGTATATATGATATTCAAAATCATAGCCTTTATTTTTTAGTATTTTTGCCATTTCTATAAAATATTCCTGCCCCTTCTGATAAGTTAATCTTCCAATAGTTCCAATAATGACCTTTGTTTTTAATTTTTCAATGGGAAGGTATGGTAAATTTTCAATTCCGTTATAGATAACCTTTACATTGCAATCTTTATATCCAAATTTTTCGATCAAAGTCATTTTATCAGCTTTACAGACAGTTATGGTCTGATTTACAAAATATTTTTTTAATTTTTCATAATATACCCGAAATAAACTTAAGTCATTTATCTGTTCTGTTGTATAATCAAGACCATGCTTGTGTTCCATCAAAAATTTTGTACCCGCCAGTTTACCAATTACACATGGAGCAATACCAGCCTGAGCATGAATAATATCATATTTCTCATTAATTATTTTTTTAAACAGGAATTTCATACCACTTAAAGTATACCTACCGTTAATTTTATTATCAAAAACAAAATAATCAATTTTCTTTTCGTCTAAAAGTTTACAGTATGAACCATATGTAGGGATTCCTATTTCCACCTTATATTGATTTTTATCAATATACTCAGCAAGCAGTAATACGAATTTTTCTATACCGCTGAGAGAATTGTTGTTTACAGTAAGAAGGACTTTTTTCATTTTAAGATTTAATGTATTCATATTTGCTGTTGTCTACATATGATGAACTCAGATACAATTTAAGAATTTTAAAAAGCTGGTTTGATTTATTCTTTTTTTGACCTTTGTATTTTAACCAGAAAGGCAGTATTGCTAATCTGGTTACCGTATATAAAATCCCCATTAATTTTAATAATAAACCTTTCAAAACCGGATAATTCCTTAAAAAAATTATCTTGCTCCTGTGAATATGAAACATGTATATATTATCATTACTTTCTGAACCAAGAGATGACCGGGTATGATGAAAAACCCTGACAGAAGGAAGGCACACATTTTTTTTATCTGATTTAGTTTTCATATTAAAACAGATTTCAACATCTTCATAATACATAAAATACTCTTTATTAAAACCACCTGACTTCTCAAAATCACTTTTTCTGATCATGAATACTGCTCCGTGAAACCAGTCAGTTTCAAAAATTATATTTTCCTTTATCTCTTTTTTACTGACTAAATTTTCGATCTTCTGTTTATAACCAAAACCTATTAGCTGATAAAACTCCCATTCAAACGACGGAAATTCATTAAAACTATATAAAACCGATCTGTTTTCATCTACCATTAGTCCTGATGTAATACCACTGTCTGGATTATTTTCCAGATATCCGGCAAGCTCTAATACAGAATCATCAAGAAGTATGATATCCGGATTAAGGAATAAAAGGTAATTACCGGAAGCAATACCTGCTCCGAAATTACAGCCACATCCAAACCCGTCATTAACTTTTCTAAACTGAAAGTTAGCTTCAGGAAATTCATCAGAAAGTTTCTCTATATCTCTTTGAGTCGAATTATTGTCTACAACTATAACTTCAGTTGTATCAGAATTCAGGAATCCATAGATTGATTTCAGACAATTTCTTATGTGATCAGCTGTATTATAATTTACAATTATAACCGAAATATACATTTATCAGGAATATTAAAAAAATAAAATATTTAATTTTTATGATGAAAGCAAAATAATCTTCAACAGACATAAAATAAGATTTCAAAGGATATAATTTATTTTATAAAATATATTAAATGAAAATCATATAAGGATTTTCCGGAAAAAAACAGATATTATTTCTTCCGGTTAATCTGAAAAAACATTATTGTGTTTTTA
>JAGQWH010000077.1 GCA_020437545.1 Ignavibacteriota bacterium | reverse complement strand
TCTGTATGTGAATTGCTGATGCTTTGTTTTCCTGAGTCTGTGATCGGATCTTTCGTAGATCTGCTTTTCATATACTCTTGAAAAATAAAGCGCAGTTTCCTTTAGCGCCTTGGAAGGAAGTGTTCCGGTTTGAACTCCAGCTCCTCCTGCATTTGGTGACTTTTCAATCAAGGCAACATTTTTACCAAAGTAAGCAGCCTTAACAGCTGCTTTCTCTCCGGCGGGACCTGAACCGATCACTATCAGATCGTATGATTTGTTTTTTGGCATTAATAAAACTAGAAAATTAAAAGTTGAAAGTTGAAAGTTGAAAGTTAAAAGTTGAAAGTTAAAAGTTAAAAGTTAAAAGTTAAAAGTTAAAAGTTGAAAGTTGAAACAATCTTTCTATTAATTGTATTCGTGTTCTTTACAAAAATAACTAATTTTGAAGTTTAAATTTTTCAATATTTTTTATCATCCCGTTAAAAATAAAATAATGAAACGGAAGAAGCGAATACCAGTAAACTCTTCCGAATACACCGAATGGTCTGAAAGTAGCAGTTTGTCTGAGTTTGCTCTTACCATCCTGTTCGGTAATCTCAAACTCAAGCCAAGCATCACCGGGAAGTTTCATTTCTGCATGAAGCAACAATCTTTTCTTCTTTTTATCCGCCACAAGTACTCTCCAGAAATCCAGTGCATCTCCTCTTGAAATAATATTCTTATTCGTACGGCCTCTTCTCAGACCTACTCCCCCTATTAACTTATCCAGATATCCTCTGAGCTTCCAGAGAAAATTAGCGTAATACCATCCCCTGTTACCTCCGATCGACCAGATGTTGTCAAGTACTTGTTCCGGATTATTAGTGATCTCAATTTCTTTTGAATCTTTAAAACAACCATAGTTTGGTACTTCAATAAATTCTGAAAATTTATTGCTGACTGAAGTCGTAATAAGTGAATCTTTCCAGCTCGAAAGCACAAGATTCTGTTCGATCTTCTCAAAAGCAAGCTGCACGGATGTCTTGTAATCTATCGTATCAATTTTCAGCATTTCCTGGAGCCGGTTATCATTGCAGACAATTTCAATTTTCATGCTGTTAACAAGATTTACGGCAAGCTTATAAGATGTTGATGTTACAAAGTAAAGCCAGTATGAAGAAAGTCTCGGGCTCATTACCGGAAGAGTTATGATCAGTCTCTTAAGCTTTCTCACTTCTGCATATTTAAGAAGTATTTCTTTATATGTCAAAATTTCCGGTCCGCCTATGTCAAATGTCTCATTAAAACATTCATTTTTTAGTAAAACACCTGTCAGAAATTTGATCACATCTCTGATTGCGATCGGCTGGGATCTTGTATTCAGCCATTTAGGTGTGATCATCACCGGAAGTTTTTCAACAAGATCACGGATAATTTCAAAAGATGCGCTGCCCGACCCGACAATTATACCGGCTCTGAGAATAGTTACAGGGACGCTTCCTTTCTTTAATATATCTTCGACATTTTTTCTTGAAGCCAGGTGCCTTGAAAGTTTTTTCTCATTTGATATTCCGCTCAGATAAATTATCTGACGGCACTTTGTTCCGGAAATAAAATCCGAAAAATTCAATGCCGTTATGGCTTCAAGCTCTTCAAAATCCTGAATGGATGATGACATGGAATGTATAAGATAAAAAGCTGCATCAAAATTTACAGGAGAATTTTCCGGATCAACTTTCTTCAGAAAATCAACTTCGAAAATTTTGACCTGACCGGAAAAATATTCTTTGAATTCAAATCTGTTCTTATCCCTTACACAACAGATCACCTCATGTCCCTGCTCTATGAGTACAGGTAAAAGTCTTTTTCCGATATATCCGCTTGCGCCGGTTAATAGTATTTTCAAAATTTATGATTTAAACTTCAAGATAATAATAAAAATGCTCATCATCTTTTTTAAATCCGGTCTTATCATAAAGTTTTTGAGCGCTGTGATTCGAGCTGTGAGTTTCGAGAATAAGACTTTTTGCATTTGTTTCTTTAGCAAGTTCTTTAGCAGCCATGATCAATGCCTCTGCAACACCTTTCTTACGATGATCTTCATGGACAAAAAGATCATTCAGGATCCACATCCGTTTCATTCCAACTGATGTAAATACGGGGTATAGCTGAACAAACCCCATACCTTTATTATTCACATTATCATTTTCCAGAGCTAAAAAAATCACCGATTCATTATTTTCAATTCTCTCTTTTATAAAAATTTTTGCTGATTCAATATCCGGATTTTGTTCATAGAACTGTCTGTAGAGATCAAACAGTACGGATACTGTTTCCAGATCTTCTAATGTTGCTTTTAAAATTTTCATTTTTAAAAAGTTAACTTATTTCAATTATTCAAAATATTTATTACTTCAAAAATCTCTTTAATCAATCCATACTCCCGGCTATTGCCTTCGCAACATTCTGTCCGTCCAAAGCTGCTGAAATTATTCCTCCCGCATACCCTGCCCCTTCACCACACGGATAAAAATTCTTTATCTGAGTATGTTCATATGTAACTTTATCTCTCGGAATTCTTACCGGTGAACTCGTTCTTGACTCCAGTCCTACAAGATAGCCTTCTTCTGAATAATATCCTCTCATTTTTTTACCGAACTGTACCAGTGCATTCTGTATCCTGACTGAAATTTCTTTTGGCAACAGTTTATGTAAATCAGCATTGTAGATTCCCGGAATATATGATGATTTACCCATTGTATCAGATAGTTTATTTTCTACAAAATCAGTCATCCGCTGCGCCGGGGCTTTCTGTGAACCGTCACCATTATCAAAAAATTTTCTTTCAATATTTTTTTGAAATACGAGTCCGGCAAAAGATCCATGCTGTTTATACTCTTTGAGATCATTATCATCTATTGCAGTCACTATACCTGAATTCGCAAATTCAGAATCTCTGCGAGACATTGACATTCCGTTAACGACAATCTCTCCGGGAGCAGTAGCAGCGGGGACTATAAGCCCTCCGGGACACATACAGAATGAAAAAACTCCTTTGCCATTTATCTGTGCGGTCAGTTTATAACTCGAAGCCGGCAGATACTTACTTCTTGGATTTTGTCTGTATTGAATTTCATCAATCAAAGCCTGCGGATGTTCGATCCGGACTCCCAGTGCAAAAGGTTTTGATTCTGTCAGTATATTTTTCTTTTTTAATAAATAAAAAATATCACGCGCGGAATGACCTGTGGCAAGTATTACCGCATCACCTGAGTATTCTTCTTTTTCATTTACAATTACACCGGATATTATTTCATCTTTTAAAATAAAGTCTGTAACCAGTGAATTAAAATGTATCTCACCTCCATAGTTCAGAATAGTCTCCCGGAGTTTCTGGACAACTCCCGGAAGTTTATTCGAACCGATATGAGGATGTGTATCTATTAAAATGTCTTCACTCGCCCCGTGTTCGACGAGTATTCTCAATGCTTTAAAAATATCTCCGCGCTTATGTGAACGTGTGTACAACTTTCCGTCAGAGTATGTACCCGCCCCGCCTTCGCCGAAGCAATAATTCGAATCGGGATTAACTTCACTGAACTGCTGAATTGCTCTCAGATCTTTTCTTCTGGATCTGACATCTTTTCCTCTGTCAAATACAATCGGTTGAATACCATATTCGATCAATTCAAGTGCTGCAAAATAGCCCGCCGGTCCGGCGCCGACAATGATCACTTTCTTATTTTTTGATACCTGTTTATAATTATCTTTTATTACCGGTTCAGAAGGAGGAGTTTCATTTATGAATAATTCAATAAGTAAATTTACCAGAGGTGTTCTGTTGCGGGCATCTATGGATCTTCTGAGTATCTTAAATTCTAATTTGTCTTCGTCCTTTAAATTGCATTCTGATATTAAAATCTTTTGAAGGACAGTATTATCAAAAGCATCTTTCGGAAGAATGGAAATTTCAATTCTTTTTGTCATTATATTTTATTCTGTTCACTATTTATGTGAAAAAGTTATTTGTGAAAAAGGAGTATCTAATCAGATAATAAATCTCTTTGTTTTTTTGACAGACTGCTCACAATAAGATCATAAGAATTATCTACCATTCTTCTTAATTCTGAATCTGAAATACTGCCTTCAAAATCTACCGTATTCCAGTGTTTTTTATTCATATGATATCCGGGCTGGACTTCCTCATATCGTTCCCTGAGTTCGACAGCTTCTTCCGGATCACATTTCAGATTAACCTTAAGAGGAACATTGTAAGAAGTGATAGCAAATATTTTCCCCGCTACCCTGAAACAAATTGTCTCTTCACCAAATGGGAAATCCTTTGTAACGAAGGGTTTGGAAAGACAGTATTTTGTAAATGCTTCTAGCTTCAATTGGTATTAAGTATTAAGTATTGAGTATTGAGTATTGAGTATTGAGTATTGAGAAAAACTCAATTAGAATTACAAGAATATCAACTATCAATTATCAACTATCAACTATCAATTATCAACTATCAATTATCAACTATCAATTATCAACTGTTCTTAGTGTTTGTCCATTTTCTTACTTCAACCGGTTTAAACTCTTTCATCCTGAACAGAAGATTTTCAGGATCTGAATCAACAAGTATCATATCAAGATATTTTTTCATTACAAATTCATTTTCAACTGCTTCATAAATAAACTCAATAAGCTTATCAAAATAGTTATCAACATTGAGAATACCGATTGGTTTGGAAAAAATACCGAGTTGAGTCCAGGTCCATATTTCAAAAAGTTCTTCAAGTGTACCTATACCGCCTGACATGGCAATGAATCCGTCTGAGAGTTCAGACATAAGCGCTTTTCTTTCATGCATTGATTTCACGATCCTTAGATCCGTTACATCGTGAAGGGCAGCTTCTCTGATAACCAGATCTTCAGGAATGACACCTGTAACTTTTCCATTATACTGTAAAACCGTATTTGCGATCTCACCCATTATACCTACATTACCACCGCCATAAACCAGATCAATATTATCAGCTGCGATCAGCTTACCAAGTTTTTGAGCAGCTTTAAGATGATTCAGACCTTTCCCGGGAGAAGAGCCACAGAACACACAAACACTTTTCATTTACTAAATTTTAAAAATTACATTTAAGGATTTTACACTTTTTTTGAATCTTCTTTCCGTGTCTTTTTTAATAAAAACGAAGCTACTAAAGAGGTTATTGTACCGCCTGCGAGAACATAGAGTGTCTGCTCGATCAGCTGAACATTCAGACTATACTTATAAGTTATGATAGTTATTTCCGCATTGATCTCGTCCCTGGAGGCACTGGAAGCCAGTAATTTTTTCTGAGCTTCTGCAATAAGATAATTTAAAAATTCAGGATTAACATATTCATAATAAACATATACAAAGACCATCATAATTACTGAAATGATAAGTGTGATGATCATTCCGGTTTTGAATGCATCTTTGAAAGTAATATATCCGAAATTGGACCGGATCCTTTTTTCTCTGATCCCGAAATAAATTCCGGCAAACGGAATAAAGAATGCTATTATGCTAACGTAAGAACCAAACTGATGATAATTTGGAATCAGCAGTGTATAAAAAATTATCATCCACACAATAAGCAGAAATGCCGAAAACAATCCGTACTTGAATTCTGTCATAAATAATTTAAAATAAAAAAGACAAAAGATTATTTAACCCGAAGGAAAAAAATTTTAGCGGTTAAATAAAATCAGATCAGTTGTCTTTTACATCTTTAAGAAGTTCCCGGGCATATTCAACATCTTCAGGCATTACTCTGAATTGAACCGGACCGGTAATAGGATTAAATCCTGTTCCGAGAACACCTACACCAAACAGATCCTGCACGCCTTCACCCTTGGCAAGATATCTGATATTTGCTTCATCTAGCAGGGATTTTACCACTGCGATGATGCCTTCATGACCTGTTTCGAAAACCGTAACAAGTCTTTCGTGATCTTCCCTTTCCTGTTGCTCCTTTTGTTCTTGATTCATAAAGTTTTTTCCTCCAATCTTTGGATTTCAATTCAATTTATCAATGCAAATTAAATGTTAACTCTATATACATAACAGCAGGTTTCATTTCTACAAATAGCATTTATTTACTTTTCAATACTATATATCTGTATTTATATAAATTCTTAATAACACTACTTTTGTATAAATTCACTTCTATAAAAATTCATGGATGAAGTTGTCATATTCTTATCGCGTGTTCAATTTGCATTCACAAACATTTTCCATTATTTCTATCCGCCCTTTTCCATTGGACTCGGAGTTTTTCTTGTAATATCTGAAGGCATCTATTTAAAGACAAAGAATCTTCTATGGCTTCAGATCACACGTTTCTGGATCAAAGTATTTGCTTTAACATTTACGATAGGAGTTGCAACAGGAATACCTATGGAGTTTCAATTCGGAACTAACTGGGCTAACTATTCAAGATATGTCGGAGATGTATTCGGAAGTGCGCTTGCGGCGGAAGGAATATTTGCATTCTTTCTTGAATCCGGATTTCTTGCAATACTGGTTTTCGGTTCAGGTAAAGTTTCCCCGAAATTTCATTACTTCAGCACAATAATGGTATGCCTTGGCGCGCATTTCAGTGCAGTGTGGATTGTCATTGCAAATGCATGGATGCAGACTCCCGCCGGTTTTGAGATCGTAATGGGACCAAACGGAATGCGCGCTGAGATCATTGATTTCTGGGCAATGGTTTTTAATCCATCATCTATGATCAGACTTATGCATGTAATTATGGGTTGCTGGCTGGCTGGTGCATTCTTTGTTCTGAGTGTAAGTGCCTGGTATTTACTCAAAAGAAAGCATACCGACTTTGCAAAGTCATCTATGAAAGTTGCATTGGTAATTGCTTTATTGATTTCACTTTCACAGATGTTCATATCCGGTGATATGAGTGCAAAGATCGTACATGATCACCAGCCGGCTAAGTTCGCAGCGATGGAAGGTCACTGGGATGACGGACCTGCTGATATGGCGATACTCGGTTACATTGATGAAGTTAACAAAAAAACCGTCGGTCTGAAAATCCCGGGACTGACAAGTTTTCTCATAGACTTTGATCCTGAATTACCGGTAAAAGGAATTAATTCAATTCCGGAAGATGAAAGACCTCCGCTGCAGATCACTTTTCAGAGTTATCATATTATGATATCGATCGGAGTAACTTTGATCTTATTGTCATTGCTCGGTTGTTTTCTTTGGTGGAGAGGAAAATTATTTGATTCAAGAAATGTTTTATGGATGTTTGTATTTTCGGTATTCCTCCCTGTAGCTGCAAATACAGCCGGATGGATAACAGCGGAAGTTGGCAGACAGCCGTGGATAGTATATGGTCTGATGAAAACAGCTCAGGGAGTTTCACCGAATCTTTCATCTGATCAGCTGTATTTTTCCAATGTATTATTTCTCTTTTTATATCTGATGCTTTTCATTGTATTTATTTATGTTTTAAATAATAAGATCAAGCATGGTCCTGAATCATTGGATACTTTGAATACAAAAAGCTCTTTAGTCGAACTTCCAAAAAGGATCAGAGATATTATTGATTCACGGAAGAAAATAAATTAGTATGTCATGGATCTAAATATTATTTGGTTTATTTTAATAGTCTTTATTCTCACAGGATATGCCATTCTGGACGGTTTCGATTTTGGGGTAGGCATTTTACATTTAATGCATAAGACTGATGAAGAGAGAAGGATCTCAATTAACAGTATCGGTCCGTTATGGGATGGTAACGAGGTCTGGCTTGTAGTGGGTGGAGGCGCATTGTTCGCTGCTTTCCCGGAGGTATATGCAACTGTCTTTTCGGGATTTTACAATGCTTTTATACTATTGCTTCTGATGCTGATATTCAGAGGGATCGCAATTGAGTTCAGAAGCAAAAGAGAAAGCTTAAAATGGAGAAAAGGATGGGACATATTTTTCAGTCTCGGAAGTTTCGGAGCCGCTTTATTATTCGGCATTGCTTTTGGGAATCTTGCTGCAGGAGTTCCTCTTGATGCTGAAAAGAATATTACTTCGGGATTTATGGATCTGCTGAATCCTTATTCAATCATTGTCGGGCTTACTGCAATTTCTCTTCTTACACTTCACGGTGCAATATTTCTGATAATGAAAACTGAAGGTGAAATGAGAGAGCGGGTCAGTAAGATAATTAAGAAATTGATCTTTGTTTTTATTTCAATGTATCTTATCTCTTCCTTAGCTACTTTTATCTATCAGCCTCATCTGCTCGAAGTTTTTAAGAATAATCCATGGCTTCTTGTAATTCCGGTTGCTACTTTATTACTTGTTCTGAATCTCCCCAGGGAAATACATTTCAAAAGAGAATTCAAAGCATTTCTGACTTCTTCAGGAACAATTGCACTTCTGATTTCACTTGTTGCCATAGGTCTCTATCCGAATCTTGTGTATTCTAATCCGGACCCCGGAAACAGTCTTAATATATATAATTCAGCTTCTTCTCAGGGAACATTAAATATAATGTTCATAATCGCCTGCATTGGTGCTCCGCTTGTATTGAGCTATACTATTGCTGTTTACTGGATATTTAAAGGGAAGACAAAACTGGATGAGCATAGTTATTAGATTATCCGTTGGCTAAAGCCAACGGGAGAAAATTATATAAACATTAAATTTCTATCAAATAGAAATATCCCTGTTTGTGAAAATGAAATTCTTTTTTAAATATTAAATTTAACATTAATCCAATTTTTCCATTTTATAAAACTCACTCAATCTGTATTTTCCTATAAAAATTATTGAATGACAGAATTAGAAAACCTATCCATTAACACAATCCGTTTACTCTCCGCAGATGCAGTTCAAAAAGCAAATTCCGGTCATCCGGGAATGCCCATGGGTGCTGCGGCTATGGCTTATGCCCTTTGGACAAAACATCTCAACTTTGATCCGTCAGATCCTGACTGGCCAAACCGTGACAGATTTATTTTATCCGCCGGTCACGGAAGCATGCTTCTATACAGTTTACTTTATCTGACAGGTTATGATCTGACACTGGACGACATTAAAAATTTCAGACAGCCTGACAGCAAAACTCCCGGTCATCCGGAATCTCATTTGACCAAAGGAGTAGAAACTACTACAGGTCCGCTAGGTCAGGGATTTGCTAACGGTGTAGGTTTTGCAATAGCTCAGAAATATCTTGCAGCAAGATATAACAAACCGGGTTTCAATTTATTTGATTATAATATTTATGCGATCGTAAGTGACGGTGATCTGATGGAAGGAATTTCTTCAGAAGCAGCTTCAATTGCAGGTCATCTTAAACTTGGAAATCTGATATATCTTTATGATGACAATCACATCTCAATAGAAGGTAATACGAATATTACTTTCACTGAAGACACCGAAAAAAGATTTGAATCATTCGGATGGCATGTTCAGAAAGTTGAAGATGGAAACGATCCTGAAAAAGTTTCCGAAGCTATACAAAATGCTTTAAAGGAAAAAGATAAGCCTTCTATTATAAAAGTCAGAACTCACATAGCATTTGGGAGCCCGAACAAAGTCGATACACCGGGAGCTCACGGGTCACCGCTTGGGGACGAAGAACTCCGTTTAACAAAGATCAATCTTGGCTGGGATCCGGATAAATCATTTTATGTACCTGATGATGTCCTGAAATTTTACCGAAGTGCCGGAGACAAGGGAAAATCAAAACAGGTCGAATGGAATAAATTATTTTCTGAATACAAAAATAAGTTTCCGGAACTTGCAGATGAATATATTGATTTTTGTGAAGATAAATTTCCTGAAGGATGGACAGATGCACTTCCATTGTTTGAACTGAAAGACGGAGAAGTAGCTACCAGATCTGCTTCAGGCAAAACAATTAATGCCATAGCAAAATTTTTCCCTACTATGATTGGCGGTTCTGCTGACCTTGAGCCATCCAATGATACTTTCATCAAAGGTGAAAAAAGTTTTCAGCCCGGTGATTATGACGGAAGGAATCTTCATTTTGGTGTACGCGAACATTCAATGGGAGCTGAACTTAACGGCATTGCTCTTACAAAACCAATGATACCATACGGCGCGACTTTCCTGATCTTTTCTGAATATATGCGGGCACCGATCCGTCTTGCAGCCATTATGGGAATCAGAACAATATTTATTTTTACACACGATAGTATTGCTTTGGGAGAAGATGGCACTACCCATCAGCCGGTCGAGCAACTGATTTCTTTACGTTCTATTCCGAATTTAATTGTTATAAGACCGGCAGATGCTAATGAAACTGCTCAGGCTTGGAGAGTTGCACTGGAGCATAAAACCGGACCTGTTACGATCATACTTACAAGACAAAAACTGCCCGTGATTGATCAGTCAAAATTTGCAAAGGCAAGTAATCTTGAGAAAGGCGCATACATTCTGAGTGACTGTGAAGACAAACCTCAACTGATATTTATAGCTACCGGATCAGAAGTTCAGCTTGCAATTGCTGCGCAGGAAAAATTAAAAATTCAAAACATAAAAGCACGGGTCGTCAGCATGCCATCCTGGGAATTATTTGAAAAGCAGGATTATGATTACAGGGAAAAGGTTTTACCAAAAGATGTTAAGAAAAGAATTTCAATAGAAGCAGGTTCAACATTGGGCTGGCATAAATATATAACAGACGAAGGAATTGCAATTGGATTAGATGAATTTGGAAAATCCGCTCCGGGCGATTGGCTGATGAAAGAGTATGGCTTTACTGTAGAGGAAGTCATTCAGAAAGCCTTGGGATTTTTTAAGCTGTGAATTGGAATAAATAAATGATGATTAATGAATAATTATCCAATGTTTCTTTTATATTTCTCACGTTTTTTTTAAAGTCAGTTTTTCTAACAGTATAATTTTTCGGTAATTAAAAAATCAAATATATCTTACCGAATCATAAGTGCTTTTCATAAAACCTCATTGATCTTTTAGTCTTGAGACTAAGAAACGTTGAAGAGTATTATAGTTTAAATTTTTTGCGATTGGAATTTTTATTTTACAATCTTTAGTTAGAAACAAGGCTAACACCTGATAACAAAAAATTTAATTTTCATTTATGAAAAAAATAACATTACTAATACTTATTTATATTTTACAAATAAACCAATCTTATTCAGCAACACCTTCCGTAGTATCTTTCTCACCTGCCAGACAAATTTTAAACGCATCCAGAGGAACGGACATCATAGTTGATTTTAATACAGCATTGAATACTTCAACTGTGACAAGTTCTACATTCCGTGTATTTGGAAAACAATCAGGACCGATACCCGGAACATTTCAATTTCTTAACGGCAATACAAGGATCAGATTTACGCCAGCATCTTTATTTCTCGCAGGCGAATGGGTTACTGTTAATTTAGCCAAAGGAATTAAAAGCGCTGATAACACTCCTCTGACGACGGGATTCAGCTGGAACTTCTGGACCATTGCAATGCCGGGAACTTTGAATGTTACTCTGATTCAGACTATTCCGATGAGAAGACAGAATGAAGGACACGTTCAGACTTACGGCGCTCTTGGAGTTGATATCAATGATGACGGCTGGACAGATCTTTCTATGGTAAATGAAATAACCAAAGATCTCAGGATTTTCCTGAACAACGGAGGTAATTTTGATACTATGTATGCTATCTATTCAATGCCGGCAGGAAACAGACCAAGTCCCAGCGAGGCAGCTGATTTTAATAATGACGGAATGGTCGATGTAGTAGTAGGCAGCGGACATTCAAACAACGTAAGTGTATTTATTGCAACTGGAGGTGGAAATTTTCTTCCGGAAGTACCTTATACAGCTGCAAATTTCGTAGGAGGAGTAGCTATAAATGATTTTAACGGAGACGGGTTTGATGATATTCTTACGGGAAACCGTGCAGGGAATAACATAGCATTATTCAGGAACAGAGGAGACGGAACTTTTGATTCCGCACAGTTCATAAACACAGTAGGCAACGGGGAAAATGGTATAATGATGGCGGACGCAAATAATGACGGAATACTTGATGCTTTTATTGCATGCTATTCAAGCAGCGAAATTGTTTTACTGCTCGGTGACGGAAACGGTAACTTTACATTCTCTGACAGGGAACCAATGAACGGACCTCCGTGGTCAATCGCTGTTGGTGATATAAACGGTGACGGAAATGTCGATGCAGCATCCAGCCTTACAGGTGCTAATATGATAGGTGTGGTTTTCGGAGACGGAAATGGCGGACTCGGAACGGTTGCAAATTACAGCTCAAGCTTATTTCCTCTTGCAACAGATATAGGCGATGTGGATGGCGATGGTGATCTCGATCTTATTTCAAGCAATACAACCGGTGGTAATTTCAACATATTTGAAAATAATGGCAGCGGTATTTTTACTAATACTCCTATCATTTTACCATCTGTTTATGCCGGTTCATGCATAACAGTTCATGACAGGGATAATGACGGAGATCTTGATCTTGCAGGAATAGATGAAGTAGCTGATCTTCTTTTTATTTTTGATAATCAGCCTCAGACAACTGTTACAAAACTGAATATCACAGCAATACCCGAAGGATTTTATATACCGGCTTTCAATACACTTTCCCGAAATGATACATTTACTGTTTATCTGAGAAATAATTTCAGTCCTTTCTCACTCGTTGATTCATCCATGCAAGTCATAGATTCCTTGACCTTCTCCGGTTTGTTTGAATTTTATAATTCCCCGAATGACTCGTATTATGTTGAGATTGATCATTTGAATTCAATACAGACATGGAGCAAAGCCGGTGGGTTGTATCTAACAAATGACGGAACTATCTATGATTATGACTTTACGAGTTCCGGTTCACAGGCATACGGAGGTAACTTAAAGCAAGTGAGCGGTAAATATTGTCTTTTCAGCGGAGATGTTAATAAAGATGGTTTCATAAATTTAGCGGATCTCATTCCGGTTTATAATGACGGTACTAACTTTGTAACCGGCAGTTATTTACCGACTGACATAAATGGTGATTCTATCGTAGATCTTACTGATATGACTATCTGTAACAACAATCTTGTTAATTTTGTGAGTGTGATTCAGCCATAAGTTTCATAAATATTATTTTTATAAAGTAATAAAAAAAGCCGGAGAATTTCTTCCCCGGCTTTTCATTTCACCATTTATTAACTAACAGTTTATGGCTTTTGAACCGCTTTAAATGTCAATGTGTTATTGAAAACTATCACTATGTCTGATAGCTCAGTAATACCATTTCCGGTCAAATCTGTACTTACATAACCAGATGAAAAATTAATGACACCATTTTGTGTAGCGGTTAAATCTGATAAGTCAATTATACCATCCTGATTAACATCACCACTGTAGATTCCAAAAGTAACCGGTGAAGCATCAACCTGAACCAAATAATTATTATACGCTTTACTTGAAAGATCAGTAAAGTCATAATTCATTACTGATGCAGCTACAAACGGTTCTCCACCTGACTTACTCCAGGTTTCTAATGAGTTTCTGTGTTTTACAACAATGTAGTAAGTGCCGCTTGGCTGATTAAAAGTAAACGCACCTGTAAATGTAACGGAATCTATGACAGATATTGAAGAATCCAGTACATTGTATGGGGAAACATTTGAGTGCAGATATGCTCTTACTGTATCGCGCATATTAAGTGTTTGTGTTGTAGTATTGTAGAATCCCTGTGGAATTACTTTAATGTTAATTACAGAAGCAGGGATTCCGTTACATGAAGCAGGTACAGGCTGGAATCCCATAGTTGGCGCATCACTATCGGTTCCGTTAGTCAGGTATGGAGCGTAGTTAACTACACCTGATATTCCTGCTGCTATAGTCGGAGGGTCAGTAGTTCCGAACCAGTTACAGGTTGCGTTTTGAATTACGCCTGTTTGATTGTATATAAAGTAAGTATTATTACTTAATTCATTTTCGTTTACAACACCATTTAGTGTGGCTCCGGATTCCTTATAGAAATAAATACCGGCTTCCCATCCGTTTACATAATTTTCGGATGCAGTTGCATTTAATATTTCCGTTCCCAATGCATCCATTTCTATTCCGGTACCGTTGTTTCCCGTACTGTACAGTACATTTCTGAAGATCCAGGTATTAATACTGGAGTTATCCAGAACGCCGGATTGCTTATTACTTACTACGGCAGGTTCATCAGTCGGTGATGGTTTTACACGCGGAGTTCCACCCGGATCAGCATCAATTCCCCAGTAGGAAGTAGTTCCAGTATTTACGGAATTAGTAGTGAGAGTATTTTCACTTATTACACCACCTACATCCAAGTAATAAATTCCCATCTGGCAACCAGTGAGCACATTTTGCGATGTTGTATCGGGACCTGTAGGCTGATACAAAAGAATTCCGGTTGAAACATAAGTAGATGGAACATAAGAGAGTCCGCTTATTGTATTGTATCTGACCGATCCTGCTGCACCATAACTTAACTGAACTCCGTTTTGTGCAATGAAACTGACAGGTCCTGCTCCTGTAATAGTATTACTGTCTACTCTTACAGAAAGATCAATACCTGACAATGATGTTGCGTTTTTCTGGAAGTCATGGATATTATTTCCTGTAATATCCAGTGTTCTGGCATTACCGTCATCAGCAAATGCAAAGATTCCGATACCTGCCTGCGCTCCGTCTATAGGAGTATTTCTTATGGCTTTGATCTCGCAGCTGTCAACTTTACCTCCTGCATTCCTGTAAGCAATACCCTGGAATCGGTTGTTTGCATTACCTTTGCCGTTACCATCAACAGTCAGATCTGTTATTGCTACATCAGACGCATCATGAACATATATGACAGGTTTATTTACTCCTGATGTTGTGAATGATAATGTAAGAGTGTTCGGCGAAATGATATTTGTAATTCCGCTTCCCTGTCCGTCAAGAGTAAGAGCTTTGCTGATCTCAAGCTGTTCCGTAAAGTTACCCGGACCAACATTTACAGTAAATCCTGCAGATGCAGCATCTATACCTCTTTGTACAGAAGGTGTAGTTATAGTCGGTGCTACAAAACTATTTACAGTTACAAAATCATTATTGGTTTTTGCCAGTACAAATCCCAATCCGCCATCATCTATCTTATGCTGAATTTTATCTTCAAGCGAGAACAGATTTGTAAGTGACATAGCAGATGGAGATTCAAGACCTGACCCAACATCATAATTATTATCTCTTGCATCTATATTTACTTTGACTTTTCCTTTGGTGGAAATGTAAGTAGCATACCATACAGGATCACCGGAAGTTGAGGTAGTCTCATTATTAAGACTAATGTACTTAACAACATTAGAATTGAAATTGTTTTCGTTACCTGAACCTCCAACTGAAACTGTACCAAAAGAAGAGATACTGTCAGAATTAGCAAGCTGTAAAGAAATACCTGCCTGACTAAGAGCATTGTTTCCGTTGAAAGTATTTTTAGTTATCACAGCACCACTTACAAATACTCCCTGAGGTGCTACTGTCCTTTGTTTGGTATCAAGCCGTATTGAACGGAAGTTAGGAGCAGTTGGATCAGGTGTAAATGTATTGTTATCAATTGTAATATTGTTTGATCTTCCTGAGAATATTCCGAAGTTAACAAAATTCTCAAAAATATTTCCCGATACCAAAAGGTTAGCAGTACCGTTTGAAATGTTCTTCAATTCAAGCAGAGCATAATCTGTTCCTGAACCATATGCATTTGCCACATTACAAACATTATTACTGAAGGTATGTGAACCTGTTCCGAGTGAATTTATCTCAGCAGTTCCGAATAACGAATCATTTGTAATGTTAAGTAATCCGCCCTGAATATCACCGCACTGAATTGAATAATATGCATTGATCTTACTGTGACTCCAGTCTCCGTAGCAGTTGAATGTTTTTACTCCTCTGCCTAATGGTGAAGTACCGGTATGTCTGATTTCATTGCTGTCAAGATTGACCTGATCATACTGAACGCCGCCAAAAGTTCCTGTCTGAATTCCGAAGCTGTTGAAGATAGCTGCTCCGGTAGTAGCCGTTCCGAAGACACAACTCTTCTTTACAGTAAGATTGTTGAATGTACCTGAAGTCGCAGCTCTGATACCGGTGTTTACGGAACCCTGATTGAATTTAACAATGATGTTATTGATAGTGACATTCGGTGCTGTCACAGAGAATGTCTCTCCTGAAACACCTTCGACAACAGGACGTGAATCCGGTGCAGCTCCTGCGCCAACCAGTTCAACTTCTTTATTTATTACTACACTTTCATTATAGTATCCTGAATCAATTGCAAGTACGTGACCATTTAAAGTTTCAGCATCATCTATTGCAGATTGAATCGAACAGAAGGTCTCAAGTGTATTAAGATTTTTCACTATACCCGAACCTGTTCCTGCTCCAACGTCTCTAGTGTTTAAAGTATTAGTAAGTATATTACCAACTATTACTATTCCGCAGGTCTGTGGCGAGTTACCTCTTCCGAAGTAAGTATCGGCGAGATTGCTCTGATCACCATCTCCCGGAGGACCCGGCAGATGTCCGGCTTGTCTCTGTATTCCGACATCACAACCGCTGACCGTGTTGCCGCTTACTGTGTGATTCAGACCTTCTACAACTATTCCAAAGCCTTCACTCGTGCTCGGCTGTACATATCCGGACACTGTGTTGTTCTGAATAACAGCACCTACAGGAATGTCAACATTGCCTGCAAGTACGCCTCTTCTGAAGGCTGCTATTCCGACGATGTCTCTTAATTCAGCACCTATCGGAATGTTCCTTGATACATTATTATCTTCAACCACTACTCTGCCCGGACCTGTTGCAAGACCTGATCCGTTCGGATTCTTTATCTCGATTCCGAAGCGGCCGTTATTGACGAGTGTGTTTGATTTGACCAGATTCTCTCCCGGTCCCTGAAGTCCTACTACGCCTATTCCGTTGTCTGCGTTATCATGGATATTGTTATTCTCTATCGTAACACCTGATGCCTGTCCGTCCTGAAGCTCGATACCGCAGCAGTTGTTGTTGAATACTTCACAGTTTGTAATTGTGATGTTTTCTTTCAGTCCGTTCCAGATCACTATACCTCTTGCGCTTGATGTATGACCTGAGGATGTGACTGAGTCAATTGTTACT
>JAGQWH010000076.1 GCA_020437545.1 Ignavibacteriota bacterium | reverse complement strand
GTTTTACAAAAAATTATCCAATATCCATCGAAGGTCTTGATGATATGAACAAAAATGAATTTGATGATTAATAGTAAAAATAAAAAATAATTTTAAATATTTATGACTAAAGAACAAAAGGAATTTCACAGATCAAGAAGAGTCAGATATGCAGAATTGCTTGGAAAAGATTCTCTCTCGATTATCTTCGGTAATACTGCAAGAAATAAATCATATGACGGAAGCTATGATTTTAAACAAAGTAAAAACTTTTATTATCTGACTGGTTTTACTGAACCTAATGCTGCTCTGGTGATTGCCCCTTCTGGTTTTGAAATTAATTCGGGTAAAAAATCAAAAATCTTTCATGAAGCTCTCTTCGTTCAGAAAAAGGATCAGATGATGGAGACCTGGAACGGAAAGAGGCTAGGCTATAGTAATGTAAAACGTGTTCTGGGTATTGATCATGGATTTGTTAATGAAGAACTCACAAAGATACTCAGTTCAAGAAACATATATAATTTCAGAAGACTTTATTTAAACTTTGCTGAAATGATTACTCTCGGAAGCGAGATGAAAGGGATAATTTCAGGATTTTTAAATTCCCTGAATGTGATAGCCCCTAATATTGAAATAGCTGATGCATCTTTTTTGCTTGGTGTGATGAGATCGGTTAAGACAAAATATGAAATTGATGAAATGAAGAAAGCCTGTGATATCTCTGTTAATGCTTATAAAGATACAATGAAAAAGATAAGACCGGGTATGTATGAATATGAGGTTCAGGCAAATCTTGAATATCAGTATATGGTAAACGGAAGCAGTGATAATGCATACAGTCCGATAGTTGCAGGCGGCGAGGATGCCTGCATACTTCATTATGATTCAAATAATAAAAAGCTAAGGAACGGGGATCTTCTGTTAATAGATTCCGGAGCTGAATATGAATATTATTGTTCGGATATAACCAGAACTTATCCGGTAAACGGAAAATTTTCAAAAGAACAAAAGGAAATTTATGATATTGTCTTAAAAGCAAATAAGGAATGTATAAAGAAAATCAAACCGGGAATAAAATTTTCTTCTTTAAGGGATCTGAGTGAGAAAATTTTAGCAGATGGTTTATATAAAGCAGGTATTTTAAAGAATAAAAAATTAATCAGAAAATATTCACTTCATGGTTTAGGTCATCATATAGGTCTGGATACTCATGATGCTGTCAGTTATGGTAAAACAGTATATGAAGATAATGATACGCTAAGAGCCGGTAATGTATTAACAATTGAACCGGGACTTTATTTTCCATCAGGGTCAAAAGATATTGCAAAGAAATATTGGGGGATTGGTGTCAGGATTGAGGATGATATTCTGGTCAAGCGCGGAGGATTTGAGAATTTGACTGAGGGTTTGGTGAAGGAGACCGGGGAGATTGAGGAGATTATGGGAGGTAGGTAACACGGATTTAAAATCCGTGTTACCAGCCCTCTTTCAGATATCGCCATTTCCAGTCATCAGCATTATCAACTAATCCTGCTTTTACCGGGTTATTCATAATATATTTAATAATGTTATTTAATTCTTTGGGATTTCTGACTATGTGATCATAGTTCTCTTCATGCCAGAAAATTCCCTGTCTGTTAATTATCTTATTTGATTCTCTTGAAGAAAATCTTTTGATCGACTGCATGGTCTTGTGGAACGGTTTTAAAAACCGTTCTACATAAACCAGCATATGCACATGATTTGGCATAATACTATAGCAAATAAGTTCATAATCTATGTTATCCCAGAATTTCATTGACCCGGCACATATCCGGGCAATTTCCGGAAGAGATAAATAGTTTATGCATTCTTTATTTGTATCAAGATAATAATCAAATTTTCCAAAATACCTTTTATGTAATTCATATAATTTTTCGGATCTGATCCCCGGATCATTGATCTTTAAAATAGAATTTTTATTTCGCAGATAGTAATTCTTAAGATCTTCTACTACCTTTTTACTTAAAGAATTATATAAACGGTAAGTAACAAAGTAATATGAATATTCACTTTGAAAGTGAGGAAGATTTCTCCGGTAAAAAGGTTTTATAATCATTTTTTTACTGAATATTAATAATAATCATTTTAAAATAAAAATAGATTTTTTCATGTTTGTGAAAATGAGATTTGATATTTTGCATTAAACATTTTTTAGTAATATTTTCCGGAGACAGATTTAAAAAAAAATTATTAAATTTACAATAACAGGTAAATTAATTATTTTATTCTCCCAAATAAAAAAGCAGATGGCATTAGATTTAAATACATTAAACCCCGAGCAGAAAAGAGCAGTAGAAGAGATAGAAGGACCGAGTATAATAATTGCAGGAGCAGGCAGCGGGAAGACCAGAGTTCTTACCTACAAGATCGCCCACCTTATCGAATCCGGAATAAATCCTTTCGAAATTCTGGCTTTGACATTCACAAATAAAGCTGCGAAAGAGATGAAAGAAAGAATTACCGTACTTTCAGAAGGAGGTTTGGATAAGATCTGGATGGGAACTTTCCATTCAATTTTTTCAAGACTGCTCAGAATAGAAGCAGAATATATCGGGTTTACAAGAAATTATTCTATTTACGATTCCGATGAATCTGTAAACCAGGTAAAGCAATTGATGATCAGCAATTCAATGCCAATAGACAATCCCACTCCAAAAAGTATTCATGGATTTATTAGTAATTTAAAAAACAAATTAATTTTACCATTGGAGTTTTCCGGAATAGCAAAGACACCATTCGACAAAAAAGTTGAAATAATATATGAACAGTATCAGAAGGTCTTATTAAAAAATAATGCCATGGACTTTGATGATCTGCTGATAAAGCCGATTGAGTTATTCAAAAGATACCCTGAGATTCTTGAAAAGTATCAGGAAAGGTTTAAGTTTATTTTAGTAGATGAATATCAGGATACTAATAAAGCGCAGTATATGATCGTAAAAATGCTTTCGGAAAAATACAAGAATATTTCAATAGTAGGGGATGATGCTCAGTCGATATATAAATGGAGAGGTGCGGAGATACAGAATATTTTTGATTTCCAGGAAGACTACAAGGACTGTAAAGTATTCAAGCTGGAGCAGAATTACAGATCAACTCAGAACATACTTACTCTTGCCGGTACAGTTATTAAAAACAATAAGAAGCAGATCGAAAAAAATCTCTGGACGGAAAATTCTCAGGGAGAGAAAGTACACATGATTGAGACAATGACGGACAGAGATGAATCAGTAACTATTTGCAGATACATATTTGATGAGATGCAAAAGAAAAAACTAAACTTCAGGGATTTTGTGATTTTATACAGGACAAATGCACAGTCAAGGACTCTGGAAGACGGTTTGAGGCAAAACAATATTCCGTATATGATAATAGGCGGAACACGATTTTATCAGAGGAAAGAGATAAAGGATATACTCTCTTATCTGAAGATAATAATAAATCCACAGGACAATGAATCACTTATCAGAGTTTTGAATCTCAAGCAGGGAGTCGGAAAAACCACTATTGATAAAATTGCTGCAATTGCTGAAAGTGAAAATATACAGATATTTGAAGTATTAAAGAAAATTAATGATACTTCAGAATTCAGTACCAGAGTAAAAACTTTCTTAAGTGAAATTTTAAATTACATACTTAAATATCAGTATTTAAAAGAGGAAATGTCTTTATCCGAACTCGCTGGCGGAGTGCTTGATGAAATGGGAATTTTAAGGACCTTAAGACTTGAGAATACTATAGAAGCAGAGGAAAGAATAAACAACATACAGGAATTGATATCTGCTATTTCAGAATATGCGGATACCAGTGATGATGCAACACTTGAGAATTTTTTGCAACAGGTTTCTCTTGTTGCTGATATAGACAGTATAGATAATCAGAAAAATGCAGTAACACTGATGACGATCCATTCATCAAAAGGGCTGGAGTTTCCGGTGGTTTTTGTTACGGGACTTGAAGAAGGACTTTTTCCTGTAAGCGGAGCGATGATGTATGAAGAAGAGCTTGAAGAAGAAAGAAGATTATTTTATGTTGCAATTACAAGAGCAATGGAAAAGTTATATCTTTCCTATGCTAATCAGAGATATAAATTCGGAACGCAGTCATATCAGATGAAATCAAGATTTATTAAGGAAATTCCGGAAGAAGTAACAGCCAATAATATATTTTTTGAGGGAATAAAAAAATTTTCAGGAATAAGAAATCAGGAAGTTAAAAAGACAGCAAAGCCGTCACTTTTTGGTTCATCAGTAAAATATGAACCGTATAAGAAGAAAAGTAGTAATAATGGTGAAGTTGATGATCCTTTAACAGATAAATTTCCGGATGTCCAGAAAGGAGTAGTTGTATTTCATAATACTTTTGGCAAGGGAACAGTTTTGTCAATTACAGGAAAAGGTCTGGATAAAAAAGCGGAAATATATTTTGATGATATCGGCATAAAAAAAATTATTTTGAAATATGCAAAAATGAGCATAGAAACTTAAAACTTAATATATTCAAATGAATTACTGGTTATTAAAAACCGAACCAACAGTATACAGTTATGATGATCTGGTTAAAGACAAAAAAACCGTATGGGATGGTGTTGGTCACAATACAGCATTGATAAATATAAGAAATGCAAGAAAAGGAGATCTTGCATTTATTTATCATACGGGAAGTGAAAGACAGGTTATAGGAGTTTCAGAGATCATCTCAGATCCTTATAAAGATCCTGAATCCGACAATCCTAAAATGGCGGTATTTGACATCAAGCCGGTGAGTAAACTGGCAAAACCGGTTACACTTGCACAGATAAAGGCAGATAAAAAATTTTCAGAATTCAGGCTCGTTAAGGAAAGCAGGCTTTCGGTGGTACCGGTTCCTGAAAATTTATGGAGAGAGATAATCAGGATGGGAGAGTAAATTTTTTCTCCGGTCTATGTTTTTTCATTGCAAATATTCATAAAAAGGTTGAGTAATTTTTGCAAAGAAATTGATTACTTAAAAAATTATATTGCAGATTCAAATTAGAGAGTTGTCCGAGTGGTTGAAGGAGCACGCCTGGAAAGTGTGTTAGCGTCACAAGCGCTACGAGGGTTCGAATCCCTCACTCTCTGCAGATACGAAAAAGAAATTACACTTCCGGACTTTCTTCATGTTAAAAAGTTCTTTTCAAAAAAATAAGTTTAAGTTTTCGGTAATTATTATTGTGACCGGTTTATTCTTTTTAAAAAATCAGAATGACCTAAATCAAAGCACATTACTCAATACGCAATACATAATACTCATTACCAAATCAGGAGAGGTGGCAGAGTGGTCGAATGCGGCGGTCTCGAAAACCGTTATAGGGGCAACTCTATCGAGGGTTCGAATCCCTCCTTCTCCGCAAAAGTACTCACATTTTTTAATACATCAGAATTCCATTTTTTGATAGATCAGGAAAATTAAAACGGGATAACTGAAATTTTTACTTATCTTATCATTGATTTTCAAATCGATAAATAGTATTTTGGAAGTTCAACAAATTTTATATATGAAATCCGGAATAAAAAAAACAAACAGAACGACAAAATTCGCAACAAGATCAGATAATAATAATAACTGGCTTATTGTTGATGCCGAGGAAAAAGTTCTCGGAAGGTTAGCAAGTGAAATCGCTAAGAGAATAAGAGGGAAATATAATCCTCAGTACACTCCGAATGCTGATACAGGTGACTGGGTTGTAGTGATCAATGCCGAAAAAGTGAAACTTACCGGCAAAAGAGCAGATCAGAAAGAATATCTTACGCACTCCCTTTACCCGGGCGGACAAAAAACAAGAACTTTCAAGGAAATGATCGAAAAGCATCCTGACAGAGTTATTACTCTTGCGGTTAAAAGAATGTTACCTAAGACCAAATTAGGAAGCAAGCTTATAAATAAACTTAAAGTTTATAAAGGCGATGAACATCCGCATTCAGCGCAGAATCCGGTAGTACTGGAAGTATAAAAATAATTTTAATATATCTAAATATATATGAGCACAAATTCAACATTAAAAGTAGGCAGAAGAAAGACAGCAACAGCCAGAGTATTAATGAAATCAGGCAACGGAGCGATCATCATTAATAAAAAAGATGCAAAAGATTATTTCAGGACACAAAATCTTTATGAAGAAGTGTTGCATCCACTGAAAGCAACCGATACGGTGGGTAAATATGATCTCAGCATCATTGTGAGCGGAGGTGGATTTACAGGACAGGCAGGTGCAATCAAACTGGCTATTTCAAGGGCATTGGTCGAGAATGATGCTGAAATGAAAAGCACTTTGAGAAAAGAAGGTCTGATGACCAGAGACCCGAGAGCAGTTGAAAGAAAGAAATGCGGTCAGCCGAAAGCCAGAAAGAAATTTCAATTTTCAAAGAGATAGATTTTTTTTAAACATATTTTATAAAAAAGCATATTCCTTGATTTCGTTTTACTTGTGTCTCTTTAGATTAAACAGAGATGTAAAACGGAAAATGACAGGAATAGAAGAAAAAACAAAAGTCAACTCATTAAAAATTGGTTTTAAACCAATCATTAATTTTCCGGCAAGACGGAAAACTTTTCTGCAGTATTCATTTTGATCATCTATTAAGATTATCAGATGTTTATCACAAAAGCAGGTTTGACTTTCTAAAAACAATAGGAGGATAAAATCTTGGCAACAGTACAAATCGAAGATCTATTATTAGCAGGTTCACATTTTGGTCACCTTACAAGAAGGTGGGATCCGAAAATGAAGAAGTACATCTTCATGGAAAGAAATGGTATCCATATAATCGATCTTAAAAAAACACTTGACTTGCTTCTCGAAGCATGTAATTCAATTTCAAAAATTTCCTCAGAAGGAAAAAAGATATTATTTGTCGGTACTAAAAAGCAGGCAAAACAAATAATAAAAGACGAAGCAGAAAGATGCGGTGCATTTTACGTTTGTGAAAGATGGCTCGGTGGTATGCTTACAAATTTTAATACAGTAAGAAAGAGTATTAAAAAACTTACCAACATTCAGAAAATGGAATCAGACGGTACCATAGATAAGTTCGTAAAAAAAGAAAGACTTATCATGTCGAGAGACCGTGAAAAGCTTGAAAAAGTTTTAAACGGTATAGTAAGCATGACAAGACTTCCCGGAGCAATATTCGTAGTGGATATTAAAAAGGAGCACATTGCGATCAGCGAAGCCAAGAAACTCAACATTCCTGTCTATGCGATCGTCGATACAAATTGTGACCCTGATCTTGTTGATTATCCGATCCCGGCAAATGATGATGCAGTTAAATCAATTGAAATTATTCTGAGAGCAATTTCTGATGCTGTTATTGATGGAAGTAATATTGCAAAGATCAAACAGGAAGATGAATCTGCAGAAATGAAAGAAAAAATGGAACAAGCTTAATTAATAATAAATAAAATTTTAAATGGAAATTACATTAGAACTAATAAAAGAATTAAGAAATAAAACAGGCGCAGGTATAAATGACTGTAAGAAAGCTCTTACGGAAGCTGACGGTAATATGGAAAAAGCTATAGAGCTGCTCAGAAAAAAAGGTGCGGCAATGGCAGTTAAAAGAGCAGATAAAGTTGCTAATGAAGGAGCTATTAAATCCAAAATATCAGATGATAAAAAAACGGGCGCTATTATAGAAGTTAACTGTGAAACTGATTTTGTTTCCAAAGGAGATGAATATCAAAAATTTGCAGAAAGCATTGCAGCTACAGCATTGAAAAATGATACGGATGATATTGAAAAAATACTTTCTTCAAAAGTAGATGATAAACTTACCGTAAAAGAAACAATTGATGAGATCATGGGTAAAGTTGGTGAAAAAACGGAATTAAAAAGAGCAAAGATCCTTAAATCTCAGGATGGTTTTGTGGCTGACTATATTCATTTCGGAAGCAAACTAGGTGCACTTGTTGCATTGAAAGGTACTTTGACAGATGAATCCGAAAAACTCGGAAAGAGTCTTGCCATGCAGATCGTTGCTATGAATCCGCAGGCTATAGACAGGTCAGGTATTTCTCAGGAAGTTATTGATAAGGAAAAAGATATTTATATGACAGTCGCAAAAAATGAAAAGAAGCCTGATAATATTGCTGAGACAATTGTTAAAAATAAAATTGAAAGATACTATCAGGATAATTGTCTTATCGAACAGGAATATATTAATGAGTCAGGAAAGTCAATAAAAGATCTGCTGGCTGAATTCAATAAAAAGAATAATAACACTCTTGAGATCATAGATATGGTAAGATTTCAATTGGGTGCTTAATTAAACACATCACAATTTGTCTCTGAAATACAAAAGAATACTACTTAAATTAAGCGGAGAATCCCTTATGGGAAATCAAAGCTTTGGCATAGATTCAGATGTTCTTGAAAATATTTCAGATGAAGTGCTGAAAGTGGTTAAACTTGGTGTTGAAACAGGTATTGTGATCGGCGGCGGTAATATTTACAGAGGTTTATCTGCCCATAAACAGGGGATTGACAGAGTTACAGGTGATCAGATGGGTATGCTCGCTACAGTTATTAATTCTCTTGCATTACAGAATGCACTCGAGAAAAGAGGAATATATACAAGAGTCCAGTCTGCAATTAAAATGGATGAAATTGCCGAACCTTTTATTTTAAGAAAAGCTGTAAGACATCTTGAAAAAAAACGGGTTGTGATTTTTTCATCCGGAACGGGCAGTCCTTATTTTACAACTGATACTGCGGCTGCTTTAAGATCAATTGAAGTTAAAGCGGATGTGATAATTAAAGGTACAAGAGTAGATGGTGTATATGACTGCGACCCCGAAAAATTCAAGAAAGCTAAGATGTTTAAAAAACTAACCTACACTCAGGTTCTTGAAAAAGATCTCAGAGTAATGGATCTTACTGCGATTACCTTATGTCAGGAAAACAAACTTCCGATAAAGGTATTCAATATGAATAAGAAAAATAATCTTATCAAACTTGTATCCGGTGAGAATATCGGTACTTTGATAAGTTAATTTAAATAAATAATTTTTAAGCAATATGATTAAAGATATATTAAAAGGTTCTTCTGAAAAAATGGATAAAGCAGTTGAACATGTCAGAAACGAACTGGTTAAAATCAGAACCGGAAAAGCTACTACAAATTTACTTGATGGTATTAAAGTAGATTATTACGGAACACCAACTCCTTTAAATCAGCTTGGAAATGTAAGTACACCGGATTATCACACAATAACGATTCAGGCTTGGGATAAATCTGCAGTGCCGCTGATCGAGAAAGCAGTTCAGGCTGCTAATCTCGGATTGAATCCTTCCAATGACGGAACACTTATACGGATCCCGATCCCCGCATTAAATGAAGAGAGAAGAAAAGAAATAGTTAAGCTTGTTAAAAAGTTTGCAGAAGACGGTAAAATCGCTGTCAGAAATATCAGGAGAGATTCTATTGAGCATTTGAAAAAAACAGAAAAAGATGAACATATTTCCGAAGATGAAAGAAAGACAGCTGAAACTGAAGTACAAAAATTAACTGACAAACACATAAAAGATATAGATGATCTTATAGTTATCAAGGAAAAAGAGATCATGGAAGTCTAATATATTATATTACCATGCGGACTTTCTGGTTTGTAATATACAATTTCTTAGGAGTTCCGGCTTTATGGCTGATATTCTTTATATATTCACTGTTCAATTCAAAAGTAAGAGAAGGTTTTAAAAGCAGAAGAGATTTATTCAGTAAACTGGATGAATCTCTTATGCATTTGTACGAAAATCCGGCTAACATAAATAAGAAAAGAGTCCTCATTCATTCATCATCTCTTGGTGAGTATCAACAGGCAATTCCTCTTGCCGAGGAACTTGTAAAAAAAAATTACAACGTAATTCTTTCATTCTTCTCACCTTCAGGTTATAATAATTCCAGGGTCAATGATCCGAATGTGATCAAAACATATTTACCCTTTGATTCATATTCCAAAGAGAAAAAGTTTCTTGATAAAACAGATCCGGATATAATTATTTTCATGAGATATGATCTTTGGTTTAATCTGATCTACCTGGCGCAAAGACGGAATATAAAAACAGTTCTTGCAAATGCCCGTTATGATGAAAACGATAAAACATGGAATATTCCCGTGATCAGTTCATTTAAAAAAACTCTGTACGGCATGATCCGTGAAATATTTGTAATTGATAATTATGATGAGGAAAATTACACTAAAAAACTTTCGGGAGAGGATGTAAACATTGTAAGGATCGGTGACTCAAAATTTGAAAGAGTGTATCAGTCAGTTAAGAGACATCCTGAAGATGATAATATCCTGCCGGTAAAAATACCGGAAAACAAGAAATTGTTTGTAATGGGAAGCTCATGGAAAGATGATGAGGAAATAATTTTTCCGGCTATTGAAAAGATACTGGAATATGAAAAAGATCTGCTGGTTCTTCTAGTTCCGCATGAACCAAAAGAAACAAAGATCTCAGCAATAGAAAAACTTATTGAAAGTAAATACTGGAATATCAGAACTATTCGTTATTCAAACCTGGATAAATATAATGATGAGAATCTGATAATCGTGGATAAGATCGGAATACTATCCAGACTGTATGCCAAAGCTTATCTGAGCTATGTTGGCGGTGGATTTAAAACAGGACTTCATAATATTCTTGAACCTGCTATATTTAACATGCCTGTTTTATTTTCAAATGCTGTGAAGAACTCTGATGAGGATGAAGAATTAATAAAGAACGGATGCGGTATTGTTATTACTGATACCAAACAATTTTACAGAGTATTCAGAAAACTACTTGGTGACAGAAAATACAGGGATGAAACAGGGGAGAAATGCAAACTGGTGTTTGAAAATAAGATAGGGGTTTCCGAAAAAATAGTTGATAAAATTACTAAAGAATAAATAATATGTTTAACAGAAAAGAGTTTATAGAAGAATCATTAAATGAAAGCGCAGCAACAAAAAAGCTGATGCTTGAGAAAAATTTTGAAGAGATCAATGAAGCAGCAGATGTTCTGATAGGTGTTGTGAAAACCGGAAGAAAGATCATGTTCATCGGTAATGGCGGCAGCGCAGCAGATTCACAGCATCTTGCAACAGAGTTTGTTATCCGCCTCTCACACGATCTTGACAGACCTTCAATACCCGCAATAGCTTTAACTACAGATACATCAATGCTGACAGCAGGAGGAAATGACATAGGATTTGAAAATGTATTTGCCAGAAATATTGAAGGTCTTGGAAACGAAGGAGATGCTTTGATATGTATTTCGACCAGCGGTAATTCGCCAAATATTCTGAAAGCAGTAGAAAAAGCAAAAGAAAAAAAGATAATCACCATCGGTTTTCTCGGAAAGGACGGCGGTAAATTAATTAATGTATGTGATTATTCAGTATTAATCCCTTCAGATAATACCCAAAGGATTCAGGAAGGTCATATAACAGCCGGACATATAATTTGCGAGATTGTCGAAAGAGAATTGTATTCCTGAAGTTTTAAAAACTTGAAGACACTTCTTTTGGATACATGCTTTTGCTTCCGTTATAATCTTCTGCACTGAAATAATATTTTGCCTTGTAAAGATCGGGTACGTTTTCAATTAAAACAGAATATTTTCCCGAATTATTCTTATCCCCGTTTGGCTCTTTCAAAGCCATAGGCAGACTCTCATAATTCATCCCTCCATCAAGAGAATAATTAAATCTTACACTTACCGGATCGATCAGATCTTTTGAAGCAAGATAGGTAGATACTTCTGTACCTTTACCGGATACTTTGAATTCAGGAGTATTGCTCCATGCCGGTCCGTTGTAAAGTAATGCATCATATGCATTAACGATACCCCAGCCGAGAATATTATTCGGGTTACCTGATAAGCTTGCAGTATTTCTGATAGCATCTCTCACCTGAAGTGGCGTAAGTTCAGGATGTACAGACAAGATCATGGCACATATACCTGCGGTAATAGGTGTCGAAAATGAAGTTCCGTTTGCATAAGAATATGTAGAATCGTTTCCGGATATTTCTTCTGCAACTGCATTATAAATATATACACCCGGAGCTACAACATCAGGCTTGGTTCTGCCGTCACTGGTCGGACCGTTGGATGTGAAACTTGCAGGATTTCCGGAAAAGGTTATTGCACCGACTGAAATTATGGAATCAGCATCAGCAGCAGATCCGAGAGATGGTATTGTAGTCTGGTCATAATTTCCCATTGCCTGGCATACTACTACTCCCAGGTGTGCTAAGCGTGTTGCTGCAATTGATGTAAGAGCTGTTTTGCCATTGAAGTCATTATATTCATAAGAATTGACCTCATAAGGGCTGTCAAATTTTTTATAAATAAGAGAACTGGTTACAATATCTACTCCTCTTGCTTCAGCCCATTCAGAAGCTTCAAGAAAAAAATCTTCTTCCATCGGAGTTTCACTTGATACATATTCTGTCTTGGCAAGAAGAATTTCTGAATCAAACGCCGGGCTGACAAGTTTTCCGTTCTTAAATCCGCTCATAGTGGAAAGTGTTGATGTACCATGCGCTCCCTGAGTTTTTATGTCATTGTACTTTTGATTTTTTTCTGAGTAAGTATTTTCGTCTTTATTTATAAAATCATATTCTCCGGTGACATTAAGATTTCTTAACGCTTCGTGATTCTTCCAGTTGAATCCGTCATCAAAGCTTGCTATCATCACGCCTTTTCCCGTTATGTTAAGATTATGCACTTTCGGAACATTTACCGTCTCCATTTGCTTATAAGAATTTCCGTAATCATATCTGTTATCACTTGTATCTGTTTTTGTTTGTTCCGTAAGCTGCGAGTTTTTCTCATCCTGCTTAAATAACTTTTTCACTGTATTTACTTTATCAACATATTCTAGCTCTTCAATTTGTTTCACTTGTTTTTCAGTAAGATAAGCACTAACGCCGTTCATCCATCTGGATACAGCTATGATCTCAATGCCGGAATTTTTTATTCCGCTTACATAGCTTTCTTCAAGTGGAAGATCGGAGAAACTGATCAGTTCGTTTTCATCCAATACTTTGAGCCTTCTGTTTATTGCTCTTTCACTTAGTATAGATTTTCCGGTTTCATAAGCATTATCACCCGGAACAATTTTATCTTCAGGTTTGAATTCTCCCTTATCCCTGAAAATTATAAAATATTTTGTATCAGCTTTTTCCTGTGAATAAGCTGTTACTGTAAAACTAAAAAGTAAAAGTATTGTAATTAATTTTGAGATCATTTTCTTATATGATATTAAAACCGGTGAGATATTAAAACAGGGAATAAACCTGATTTATTCCCTGAGTAATAAAATTTTTTAATTAAAAATTACATCGAATAATTTTCAAGATAATGAGCGATCCTCATAGTGAACATACCGCCAAGAGCGCCATCTACTAATCTGTGATCAAAGGATAAGGTCATTATCATGGTCTTTCTCGGGACTACAAAATCACCTTCCTCAGTTTCAATTACTACAGGTCTTTTTTTAATGGAACCCAGTCCGAGTATTGCAACCTGCGGCTGATTAATAATAGGGATTCCTATGTCATTTCCGAATACTCCGAAATTTGTGAGTGAAAAAGTACCACCCTGAATTTCATTAAGTGTAAGTTTCTTTATCCTTGCTCTTTTAGCAAGATCATTAAGACTTCGGGCAATTCCGATCAGATTCATTCCGTCCGCGTTATGTATCACGGGAACGATAAGTCCGCCATTATTCATTGCAACTGCAATTCCAAGATTGATTGTGTTTCTTGTAATTGCTTTATAAGGTGTAACCGAATCATCTATTATTGAATTTACAAGCGGGAAATCCTTAAGTGCTTTCACAACTGCTTCACAGATAAATGGCATGTAAGTGAGTTTGAATCCTTCTTTTTGTAAAAATTCATCTCCCATTGAAAGTCTGACCTTGTCAATATTTGTCATATCACATTCTGCAATCGCCTGTACATGCGGTGAAACTCTTTTGGAAACGATCATATGCTCTGCCATTTTTTGTCTGACATTGTCAAACTCCATGACCGAAAGTCCCTCTTCATTATAATCAATCGATTGTTTTGGCAATTCGATCTTTTTCTCTTCTGTGGCAACGGCTTTTGGTTCAGCTTTTTGTGTCTGTGGTTCTGGCTGTTTTACAGGAGTTGCAGTTGTAGTTGTAGTAGAAGAAACAGGTTTTGAAGATCGTGTCTGCAAATAATTCAGGATATCTTTTTTTGAAACTCTTCCGCCGACTCCGGTACCTGTGATTTTTTCGAGTTCAGCAATTCCGATCCCTTCTTTCTGCGCAATGTTCAATACAAGAGGGGAGTAAAATTTACCTTCTCCGTTTGAAGACATTGCAGGCTCTTCAGTCCTTTTTTCTTCTTTAATTTCTGCAGCAGGTTCATCGAGTTTGATCTCAACCTTTTTCTCAGCAACTTCTTCTTTTGGTTCTTCTGTCTGTGAAGAAGATCCGTTTGAATTCAGTTTTGCAATTACTTTGCCGACTTCCACTACGTCGCCTTCACTATACAATAACTCAGAAACTACTCCTGCCTCCGGTGATGGTACTTCAGTATCGACTTTGTCTGTGGAGATCTCAAGTATTGTCTCATCTACATCAACTTTATCACCGGGTTGCTTATGCCATTTGAGAATTGTTCCTTCCATTATGGACTCTCCCATTTTCGGCATTATTATATCTACACTCATATTATATGTTTATATATTTATTTAAATTTTTTGGGTTTTTAACAGATCTTTAAAATACATATATGAATCAACGCTTTCAATTCAATCTCCTTTATCAACGTCAAAAAGAGAACTTATGGATTTATTCTTATTAGTTCTCCAGATCGATTCAGCAAAGATGCCTGATACGGAAACAACTTCGATTTTCTTTGATGTATGAGTCAGGGGAAGAGTATCCGCAACGAATAATTTCTTTAATGGTGAATTGTTAATTCTTTTAAGGGATTCTCCTGAAAAAACAGCATGAGTACAGGCGCCATAAATATCCCCGGCTCCGTTTTTATTTAAAGCATTTACGGCGTTTACAAAAGTTCCGCCGGTATCTATGAGATCATCAAGTATGAGGATATTCTTTCCTTTAACTTCACCAATAATATTCATTACTTCTGCTACATTCGGTTTAGGTCTTCTTTTATCAATAAGTACAAGATCGCAATGAAGCCTCTTTGCATAAGCTCTTGCCATTTTTATCCCGCCGACATCCGGAGAAGCTACCCCGAGATTCGGGATTTTCATTTTTCTGAATTTTTTCATGAATACAGCAGAGCCATATAAATGGTCTACGGGTATATCAAAAAATCCCTGAAGCTGCGAAGCATGAAGATCCATTGTAATAACCCTGTCAGCGCCTGCTTTCGTAATGAGATTTGCTACGAGTTTCGCAGTAATAGCTACTCTCGGCTGATCTTTTCTGTCCTGCCTGGCATAACCAAAATAAGGTATGACAGCGGTCACTCTTCTTGCTGAGGCTCGCTTTGCTGCGTCAATCATGATAAGCAATTCCATCAGATTATCAGCAGGCGGAATTGTCGATTGAATTATAAAAACATCACTGCCTCTGACATTCTCATTGTATTTTACCCAGATTTCTCCGTCCGAAAAAGTCTGGATCGAACACTTTCCCAATTTAATTTTTAAGTCATGTGCAATTTTTTTTCCAAGGTATTCGGAATATCGTCCCGCAAAGATTTTTAGATCAGACATTTATATATTTTTGATGCATTAAGAGGTAAAGCAAATTAGGAAAATATGATTTATAAATCAATTTAGTTTAAGGAAATTATTAATAAAAATGACCGGTAAAAAACCGGCTTAAAAACAGGATTTATAATTTCTCAAACAGGATTTATCTCAAAAGCGGGTTCACTTGCCGTTTCGATTTCGTCTTCTGCTATTTTTACCTTTTTACTCGAGATGTAAGAATATATGGATGGAACTATGTAGAGTGTTAAAAAACCTGAGAAGATAAGTCCGCCTACAACTGCTATTCCAAGTGATATACGGCTGCCTGCGCCTAAACCTAACGCAATTGGAAGTATTCCAAGTATTGTCGAAAGAGTTGTCATTAGTATTGGTCTGAATCTTTGTTCGGCGGATAATTTAACTGCTTCAAGCCTGTCTATACCTGATGCCTTTTTTTGATTTGCAAATTCCACTATCAGAATGGCATTCTTTGTAACCAGTCCGATGAGCATGATCATGCCAATCTGACTGAAAATATTTATTGACATGTCAAAATACCAAAGTGAGAGTAATGCTCCGGCAATAGCAAGAGGAACAGTAATTATAATTATAAATGGGTCAACAAAACTTTCAAACTGAGCTGATAACACAAGATAGATCAGAACTATTGAAAAAAAGAATACATAAAGCAGACTTGATGAACTCTCTTCAAAATCCTTTGACTGTCCGGAGAATGATGTGAAAAAATTCTCATCCAGAACTTTGTCTGCGATCTCCTTCATTGCTTCATTACCGTCTCCTAAAGTATATCCCGGTTTTAAACCTGCAGAGACCGTTGCCGATACATTCCTGTTGTATCGGAATCTTGAAGTCGGTACTGCTGTCTCTTCAAGTTTTACAAGATTTTCAAGCTGAATCATTTCACCGCTACTGTTTTTTACGAACAAAGATCTGAGATCGGAAGGTTTGTCCCTGTACTCCCTGTCAAGCTGACCTATCACTTCATACTGCTTTCCGTCTCGGAGAAAATATCCCATCCTCTGTCCGCCAAAAGCAGACTGTAAAGTCTTTCCGATATCTTCAACAGATACCTGCATATCAGCAGCTCTTTCCCTGTCAATGGTCAATGAAATCTCTGGTTTATTGATCTTAAGATTTACATCTGCAAAAAGAATTCTCGGATCATTGTTTGCTTCTTCCATGAATGCCGGAAGTATTTCTACAAGTTTTTCATAGCTAAGCGCTTCGATTACAAACTGCACAGGCAATCCGCCGAACCTGCTTCCGATGGTTGGCGGCTGAGAAATAGATGCTCTGACTCCGGTAAACTGACCTATCTCTCCTGATAATTGCTTGAATATTTCATCGGCAGTCCTGGTCCGGTTCTCGGGCTCTGTCAGATAAACACTTATCACACCTGAGTTTACAGAAGTATTCCCTCCTCCACCTGCTACAATC
>JAGQWH010000075.1 GCA_020437545.1 Ignavibacteriota bacterium | reverse complement strand
ATACCTAAACTACCCAATGCCGAAATAAAAAGTATGTTTGAAATAGTATTTCTTTTTCCGGAGACTGTGACAGTTGCTCCAAGGTCGGAGAAAAAATTTTCAGAAAAATTATAGTGAATTGAGGCTTTATCAAAAAGTGAACCACCGGGATATGCTATCATTGCAAGACCGGTTAATATTATAAACAATATTGAAATTACGATCAGGATCTTACATTTACGGACAAGGCTTTTATACATTATATTCTTCCTGTCATTTTAAAAAACTTGATATAGTTTAAAAATTTTCACCAGACAATTTAATTTTTAATATGGAGATATTAAAAAATACCGGATCCAAAAAAGGATCATCAGATTTTGCAATAGGACACAATATAATAAAATTAATTTTTTACCGTAATTCACAAATACAAAAAAAAATTTTTCTTGATCCTGTGATTTATTTATTTTAAATTTTTATTTCAATTGCTATTCTAAAACAAGAACTCTTAAATATTTTAAACTTTGGATTTAAAAATGAAATGCGTTCAAATACTATTCATTATATATATTATTTTAAACAAGTAGTTTTAAATGTCCGGCGAAGTAATACAGATTCAGAATATAGAATATAAAGGATTATTTTGAAATTTTTTTGAATTATTCTAATGAGCTTTGGGTATTACAAAGATTAAATTATCAATGTTTTTTGACAAAATTATAACAATATGATGTATTGTATACCTTGATTATGGGTATCTTTTATAATTTCTTTCTTTGACTGAAAAATAAAAAATTGATAATTTCATGAACTTTAATTAATACTATATCTGTTCTTTTGACTTAGTAATTCAATTCATCATTCACCCTAATTTTAAAATTAAATTATAAATGAAAAAAATACTGATTTTACTTCCTGTATTTATTGCAGGATTTTTTATGTATACAGGTCAAAGCTATAATGATGCACCGGAAAAATGGAATCAGAATCCGGCAATGACAAGATTAATTCCAACAGGAGAATATAACCGCTTACCACAAGAGGATAATAAAATTCCTGTATACAGTACACAACCGAGGATTATCAATACTGAGCAAGGTGATTATATAGTGTCGCCATCCTTCCTTGTTCATCCTTCCAATAATGATCAGAGTGAAACACCAATTACAAGACATCCGTCGAATCCCAATATAATGTTTGCTTCAGCAAATGCCTACATGGGTGGTTCTAATTTTAGTACAGGTGTTTATGTCACTACCAACGGTGGTTTAAACTGGTTTGGAAGCGACACTCTGAATAACGGAGTTTTTAGTTACGGAGATCCGGGACCGGCAATTGATAATACCGGAAAATTCTATATGTCTTATATCTCTCTGACAGGAAACATAGGAGTAACTTATTCTACAAATAACGGAATTAGCTGGTCAGCTGAAACAATACTTCCCGGAAGTACTACTTCCTCAGACAAAAATTTTACGGCAACTGATAATTTTCCTTCAAGTCCATATTACGGAAGATGTTATGTCGCTTACACTAATTTTGGTTTTACAGGTAGTTACGCCAGTATCGTAATAAATTATACTACAAATGGTGGTCTCAGCTGGTCAAATCAATCTGTTGTAAGTCCTCCAAGATCTCCTAATCATCTTAACATGGGAGTAGATCTTAAAGTCAATAATTCAGGAGAAGTAATTTTAGTCTGGGCTAATGCAATAGAAAACGGACAAAATTCTACAGAGGATTCACTTGGTTTTGCAAAATCTACTGATGGAGGTGCAACATGGGCAATCGCTCAGAACAATGCAGTCAACATGAATGGAATAAGAGCGCAGAATTTGTATAATAATATAAGAAGCAACGGATTTCCAAGATTAGATATTGATGTTACCGGCGGACCAAGAAACGGCTGGATCTATGCGGTAACTTCTGAAAAGTTTGTTGCACCGGCGACTGATTCTGCTGATGCTATTTTACACAGATCTACAGACGGCGGAAATACTTGGACATCCGTAAGAGTTAATCAGGATCCTCCAGGAACCAATAAACGTCAGTATTTATCAGCAGTACATGTGGATGAACTCGGTGGAGTTAATGTTATATATTATGATACCAGGAATACTCCGACAAACGATTCAGCTCAGATATATGTCTCAAGATCTCTGGACGGTGGAAATACATTTACAGATATACTTGTATCTGATCATAAATTCAGACCAAGGCCGATACCCGGACTGGCTGAAAATTATTCAGGTGACTACATAGGCATTACTTCGGGAAACGGGAAATTATGGCCTTACTGGTGTGAACCTGTTAACCTCAGATATCAGGCATTTGCTGCAACTGTCACAATAGCTACAAATCCTGTCAGTCCTTTTGTTCTGACTTCTCCTTCTGCCGGTTCGACTTTAACGACTTATCCTAATTCATATATTCCTTCTACATTTACATGGGATACATCAGCTTCTACTGCTGTTTATAAATGGATATTCGGAAGTCCCACGACTTCTCCAAGAAAGATACAGTTTAATATTTCTACAAATTCCTTAACTGTAACAACCGGTCAGATGGATAATATACTTGCCGGTCTTGGTGTTGCAGTTGGTGATTCACTTGTCGGACAATGGGATGTCTGGGCTTTCAGAAATGCAGTGGCAAATGATTCTATTAAAGCAACTAATGGACCGAGAGCGATTACTTTAAAACGCGGTATTCCTCCTCTGACTTCTTTTGGATTATATACACCGGCATCCGGAACAACCATTGAGACTTCTACATTTAATTCTTCAAATCTCTTATTCAACTGGGCTACTTCAGGTCCGGGAGTAACTTATAAATGGAAATTCGGATCGCCAACAATTTCACTTGTCAGATTAACCTATACTTCAAATATTTCAGGAATAGATTCGACATTTACTATTCCCAATAATACATTGGATGCTGCATTAGCTACTTATGGCTTGCCACCCGGAGATTCAATAGTCGGTCAGTGGTCTGTATGGGCGTATAACGGATTTGATTCCGTTCAGGCTTCAGCCAGCAATGCTCTTACTCTGAGAAGACAAAATCAGGCTGCTGTGCTTGTACTTTATGATTCTACAAATGCTAACTGCAGAAAGTCAAAAGATTCAGTCGTTACTAATCTGAATCTTATCGGGCTTTCACATCAGCTTTATAATAAACAAGGCGTTAACTCAACCAATTCAGTTTCATTCAGAGGTTATACTTGTGTAATGGTTTTAGGTGAAGGTTCTAATGTAATGTCGGCAACTGTCAAAGATTCCGTAAAAGCATATCTCAATGCCGGAACACCTGAATCAAATTCAAAACTAATAATCTTCGGGGAAGATGTAGGATATCAGTTTGACAGACCATCTTCGGCTTATTATGATTCGACATTCTGCAGAAGTATGTGCGGATTTCAGTATGTTGCAGACAGACCGGGTCCTATTGGACAAAAAGGTTTGACGGGAATAACTATTAATGCAGGAATTCCGGACAGTTCTACCGGACCATCAATGGATGTTCTGAAAATATCATTATCAGTTCCTACCGGTCAGACAGCCAATTTGTACAAGTATACAGAGTTCACTGATTCCATGAACGCGATCGGACGACTATCACCAAATTATAATGTAGCTGTCTTTGCACTTGATATAGAGGCTGTAAGACCTGCTTATAACAGTCCTGACGGATATTCTGTGAGGAGAATACTGAGAGGCGCTTTGAATTATGTAGGAATTATAACAGGTACAGAGAACAATAGTGTGGCAAGTAACATTCCGCAGACATTCTCATTAGCTCAGAATTATCCTAATCCTTTCAATCCTTCTACAAAGATACAATTTACTTTGCCGCAGGGAAGTCAGGTAAGCCTTAAAATATATAATTCACTTGGTAAAGAAGTAGCAAATCTTGTGAATGAAAAGAAGGACGCAGGCACTTATAATATTGAATTCAATGCATTGAATCTTGCAAGCGGTGTCTATTATTATCAGATACAGGCTGGGGAATTTGTTGAGACGAAGAGAATGCTTCTTCTTAAGTAAGTATTGTGTATTGGGTATTGAGTAGTGAGTATTAAACCTTCTCAACTCACTGGTAAATTAAAAATATATTAGGATTGGCAACTGTCAGAAGTTGTCAATCCTTTTTTTATATAGTGTCGCCGGAGAGTCATTTCGCAGAATTAGAATTTCAATCTGTAAAATGTTCCGGCGAAAGACTCTGCGAGCTGTACAATACTAGTCAAGTATTCCAGAAGAGTTTTCCGCTTGAAATGTTTTAGTTTGATAAAATTTATATTGCGGAATAACTCTGCAGAGACGATAATACACAATCCCTACGGGATTGGAGCGTAGGTGTATTGATAAGTTACCGATACACAATCCCTACGGGATTGATAAAGCATTTTTAATCTATGACTGACATATACATTGGTTGTAGATTTAATAACAGCATTCCCAAGCCGGTTTGCCAAATCGACCCGGGAATGTGAGGGCAAATCTTAATTCATAATACGTAATTCGTAATTCGTAATTATTTTAAAAGTGTCATTTTCCTTATCTGCACAAAATCCTTTGCTTCTATTCTGTAGAAGTAAGTTCCTGATGGAAGATTGTTTGCCTTGAAGTCAGCTTTGTAAAATCCGGCATTAAGATTTTCGTTAACAAGATTTTGGATTTCCTTACCGAGCATGTCATAAACTGTTATCTTCACAAATCCGTTTTTCGGAATGCTGAAGTCAATATTGGTAACGGGATTAAACGGATTCGGATAATTCTGTGAGATCGAATAATCAACCGGTATCTCAGATGAAGTTTGATTTATTCCGACTGTACCAACTGTTATATTCTCATCAATACTGAATATATTATTTATCACAACGTCCGGAGGTACGGGCCATGTCCAGCCGGCAGATGATATGTTTACCTGCGGGGTAACTATTCCGCTCGAATTTCCTCTTACTATGAAATTATATGTTTTACTTGAATTAGTATTTATTTCGCCCAATGATAATGTGGCAGGGGATAATAAAGTCAAATGACCGCCTAAGGATGAAACATCTATTGAAACATTTCCGCCGCTGAGTTTTACCTCCTGGGAATTATTTCTTACGACTGCTTTTAAAGTGTCAGTTTCACCAATGGCTATATTTGTATCTGAGGAGGTTAAAGTGTAAGTCGGCTGACGAATGTGATCTCCTCGAAGATATTCTATATTAGACAAAGTCAGCGTGACACCTGTAAATGAATAAGGATAAAGAATCAGTAAACTCCAGTACGCTACCTGCATCGGAAGTTTGACAGTAACAGATCCGACTTCGCCATTTCCGTCTCCTGTAAGAATATTAAAATTATTCATTCTCAAAGCACCGCCGTCATAAAAAAGAGCTCTGTAAGTGTTGCCAAGTAAATAATAGTAAACATAATTTTTTACTCTTACTTCTGAAAAACTTGTAGCAGACAGTGTAAATGTAGGTGAACTTTGCTGAGGTGTGATACCTAGTCCAACAGGTCCGGCACTTACTGAGAAGTCAAATGAAAAACTCCAGCTGTGTCCGTTTGATCCTGAAACTTCATAAGTTCCGTCATTGAAATGATCATTGGTATTCGAAAGATAAACCCGGCTGCTGAAAGGAGTAGCGCTTGAATAACTGTTGCCGATCGAACCGCCGGTACCAAAATAAAGACACGGCTCAGTAGAAGGTGAGAAAATTCCGACATTTCTTCTTTCAGAAATGATCTGAGTTGTATTACTGTTGAAGAACGCATCGTTAGTAGCTGCAGTGATATAAGGCGGTACTATGGCTGTTGCGCTGACTTTGTTATAATGCGTGACATCATCAAAAGTACCTTCGACGACATAAGAGAAAGTCATGCTTCCGCTTCTCTGATTTGTGATAGTACTTGCCGAGTTAGGTGAATTGTTATCTGCCTCGAATTCTGTCTGCTGATTTTCAATTTCACTTACACCTATTGCATATTTTACAAGTTCGGTATCAAACATTACATTCCAGTTCCGGTCAAAGATCACGACCGAATTTATCTGTTTCAGATTTAAACCATTTCTGACTTCCCATGTCATTATTCCGAAAACATAATTTTTATTTTTGAATTCTGTAACTTTACTCTCAATAGCACCGGGAGATAACTGATCCATATCATCTTTTCTGATATGCTTTAGATAATCAGCAAATGCTATTGATAAATTATCAGACCAGTTTGTAATTCTGTCACACCTTAAGTTTGAAACTGAACTGCCCGGCATCATAAAATCCAGCCCTTTCTGGGCTTTATTTCTGAAATCATCCGTATTAATCTCAGAATATAAAGATGAATTTACTGGTGATGATTTTACAATATCTGATAGTCTTACCTGCTCCTGTGAAGCAGTAACCGTGTTGCTGAAAATTGTCGAAGGTCCGTTCTGAGCTTTCAGTGAACCCGCGATAAAAAGAAATGAAATTAAAATTAATTTGTACATATTACCCTCCTGTTTTTTTAAAGTTGAATAAAACTAATGAAGAATGCTTAGTTATACAAAGAAACTTTTTCCGTTTTGTAACAGTGGATATCTAACCGGTTTTTGGAAAAAGGTCAAAAAGAGTATGAATTTTAAGTTTTTATTTTTATTTTGTAACACACCATCATTTTAAAACCGGAATAATCCATCAAATGATATACAGCGATACAAAACTTATAGTGTTTTTACAGACTTTTTCTAAGAAAGAAACAGAGGAATTTGAAAAATTTATTATATCCCCATACTTTAAACAGGGAAGAGATCTTCAGCCATTGTATAAAGCCATAGTAAAATTTTATCCTGACTTTGATCCGGAAAAATTTAATGAAGAAATTATTTATAAAGAATTGTATCCGGATTCAGATTTTGGTGACAGGAAATCAAAGGATATTCTTAAAACACTTTCTTCTTCATTACTTAAGATGGCAGAAGAGTTCATGGTGATTTCTAATCTGAGAAAAAATAAAGTTCTCAGAAACAGGACAATGCTCGAAGAACTATTAGACAGGGATCTTGTGAAATATTTCAGTAAATACCGTGACATTGCTGATGAAGTTCTGAATATGAAAGGCGAATTATCAGGTAACAGGATACTTGAAAAATATTTTATAAAAGGAACTGACACCCGGTATTTTAACAGCATACTTGATCATGGAAATTATCTGAAAAATGCTTTTAAATCGGGAGAATATTTATCTGAATATTTTTTAATAAATCTTTTACGAATAGCAAAGTTAAAATATTTTTCAAGAGCTGAAGATGAAATTGAACATGAAAAAGATATTGCTGATTTGCTGTTTGAATCGATGGATATTGAAAAAGTATTAAAAATTTCTGAAGATTCACCTCACAATTTTCTGTTAGCATTCCACTATTATTCATATCTTTCACTTATAAAGAAATGTGATCCGGTCCATTTTGCAAAAGCAAAAGAGATATTCTATAATAATAAATCTAAGATAAGCAGAATGGAAAAATTTTATTTATACGCGGATCTTTTGAATATTCAGAACCTGGGTTATCACTTTGTAAAGTATACAGCAAACAGAAGGGAAATTTATGATCTGTTAATTTCCTGTATAGAAGACGGCGCTTATAAATTGACCAAAGAAGCGTACATGCAGCCGGGATTTTACAGGAATGTAATTTTGAATGCAATATTCTTTAAAGATTATGAGAAGGCATATGAATTTACAGATAAATTTTCTGATGAACTAAAACCGGCTTACAGAAAAAACATGAAATTTTATTCCAGAGCATTGATATCATTTGGTAAGGGGGATTTTGAAGATGCGCTTGTGAATATCTCAAAAGTAAAATATGATCTTGTGAATTTTAAAGTTGATGTAAAACTGCTTTCTCTGAAGATATTCTATGAACTGAGAATGACAGAGCAGGCATTTTCAATGACAGATACTTTCAGGCATTATCTGAAATCAAACAATGAAATTCCGGCTGAGCTGAAGGAATCATATTCCAATTTTATAAAGAGCTATATCCGTATTCTGAATATCAGGGAAAAAAAGGATAAAGAAGAAGCTATGTATATGAAAAAAGAAACGGAAGATGAAAAACTAATGGCACAGAGAAGCTGGCTTATTGATAAACTGGAAGCACTTTAGAATACCGGATATTTATTGCGGAAACGAAGATATATCAATCATAAATTTAAGAATAAACTTGTTTATCCTTTCTTGATTTCATTTCAGAGATCTTCTTCAGTAACCATTTCCTGTTTGCTATGAATTTTATATCTTTTAATTCTCTTTCAAGAAAACCGGAATCTGATTTTTCAGGTTCTGTTTTCAGTTTCATGAGTTTCTTATAGAATTTAACAAAATTAAGGTAATTCAGAGACTGGGATTTTGGAATATGCTTATTGTTTCTGAAATAATGTTTCAGTTTATCCATTTCGAGATATGATTCTTCGAATTCATCCAGTTCATAATAATTGCAGAGCTTAAATAATGATGTATCAATGTAAAGAAGATAATGGGAAGTTTTTATTTTTTTAAGATTTGATAAAGATCTCTCATAAAGCTTCTTTTCGAAATCAAGTTTAGCGTAAGAGATCTTAATTTCATCCTCTCTCAAATCAGGAGGAAGGAGTTTTGAATATTTTTCTATGAAATTTTCAACCCACTCAAAATTCTTAATTGCTATGCCAATATAAACAAAATCCCTGAAATGATTGAAGGTATATGAATTACTTCTGAGATCCTCAGTCAGATTCTGACTGAGTTTTTCATTATATAGTTTGAAAAGTTCATATTTGTATTTCGGGTTTCCTGCATTTAACTTACTGATACAGTAATTTATCATTATCGTAAAAAACTTTATCTTGTATTTTTTTTCTATCTCATCAAAATGCTCGCTGAATATTTTGTGTGACATAATATAATCCTCCTCATTTTTTTCATCAATATATGCTTTATATAAATAATAATTCATGGCTGTCATTCTGAACATAAGATTATCAGAGTCGCGCAATTCAGATATTAAATTTTCTATATCCATGGTCTTTAAGTATTCTGTGACATAATTCGGATGGTAAGTTCTTTTATTTATTGCCTGCTGAAAAAATTCAAAACCCAGTTCAATTAAGTTAATAAGATTATAGCAGAAAAAATATTTCGAATATTCATAATATTCTTTATACAGTTCCTCTTCCTTATTTTTTAACATCAGATAATGAGAATGTATCTCTTTTATTTCCGAGAGTTTTTTAAGCTTTTCGGGATAAAATTTTTCAGATTCTGCAAACTTTAATGTTTCCTTAAAATTTATCATATAAGGAGAAAGAAGTCTCTTTTCCATAAGTTTACTCAACAGGATCTTTTCCTTTTCGAGTCTGTTATCATTGATCCATAAGCTTACAAGGAATTCTTCACCGAGTTTATACAGCTCAGAATACCTGTTCCTGAGTGTCTGATCACTCAGTTTCTTACCTATATTCTTTACGCGGAAATTCTCATCATTCTTCTTATCTGTTTCATTTAAATTATTATTCCGGAATTCAATCACTTTGTCAAGAAGCGGAAGATAATTTCTGCCTTTATTATAATAAGGAGAAGAAACAAACTTTCTGAACTTATCAAGTTCATCTTCAGATAATGAATCAATCAGTAATACTAATTTATAATTAATTAGTGCCAAGGGTATGAATTTTTTACAAAAATAGCTATTACAGAAAAGAATAGAAATCTTTTAATATAAGTCAGAGAATATTTTGGGTATGAGTTGTAAATCCTTCTTTGAAATCCAAAATTCAAAATAATATATTAAAAAACACCTTTCAGATTTTAGTTATTAATTAAAACAAAAATTAACATGAAATTAAGATTTTTAGCGCTTTTTTTATTTACAGCATTATTAATTCAGGACTCATTTTCACAGCAGAATATAAACGGCTGGTACTGGATGAACGGGCAGCCTCAAAGCATGGGATTAAAATGGGTAAAGTATATTGATGCATCCACAGTATATGCTGTCGGAGACAGGGGATGTTTCATGAAATCAACTGATGGCGGAGATACATGGCTTATTAATTCTCAGGCAGGTCCGTCAGATGTAAATTCATCGGTATATGGAGGTGGAACAAGAAACCTCAATACCGCTTATTTCTTTGATGCAAATACCGGCGTCGTCGGCGGATCCAGTTTGTCATCTATCGGGGATGCAATAGGCAGAACTACTGACGGGGGACTTACATTTACTAAAATTGTAACAGGCTCAGGATCTCAGAATGTATACGGATTTTATTTTCTGAATTCAAATACCGGATATGCATGCGGAAATACGACAACAAAATTAATGAAAACAACAAACGGCGGATTGAACTGGACTGCAGATCCGAATATCCCTTCAAATACTTATAATGCTGTTTATGCCTTTGATGAAAACAATATAATAGTTACCTCAAACAACAGGGTAATAGTTAAAACAACAAATGCAGGGGTAACATGGGTTTCACAAACTCTTCCCGGATCAATAAATAATTCTCTCACTGATATCGATTTTAAAAATACTAATACAGGTTACGTAACAGGAAATGCAAATTATTTCGGATATACATTTGACGGAGGTGTAACATGGACACAATCTGCAACACCTTTCGGAGCGTCGGGACAAAGGGCTCTGTCAATATCCGGAAATGATGTTTACACCGCCGGTGATAATACTGTAATTTACAAAACAACTAATGACGGATTAACCTGGTCGACGATAAATTTTATAGATTTCAGTAATCCTGATCAGCCTGCTCCGGGAACAATTTACGGATTGGATGTATCGGGAAGTAATATTGCTGTTGCCGGATCTGAGGGGATTGTAAATATTTCAAATGACGGCGGATCCACCTGGAGAAGTAAAAATTATTGTGTCTCACAAACTGCAATGAGATTCAGCGCTATATGGGCTGATTCTCCATCAGGCAGAATATGGGCAGGTGGTACTCCCGGTACAATTCTTTATTCTTCAAACGGAGGAAACAACTGGACACAGCAGCCTTCCAATTCTGCATACACTGTTAATAATATCCAAATGATTAATTCCACTACGGGATATATAGTCAGCGGACTCGCAACTCAGGGAAACGGCAGACTGACAAAGACAACAAATGCAGGATCTACATGGTTTGATATTCCATTGCCGTCTCCTTATTATGCAAAAGCGGCCGCAGATCTTGATTTCGTTAATGAGAATACAGGCTGGGTAATAGGAGGAATGCCTCCTCAGGCGGGCGGCGGACTTACTTGTTTAAAAACAACCAACGGAGGAGCTACATGGGTTCAACAGCAAAATGATCTGGGATATGATCTTGTGGCTCAAAGTATTGATATGGTAGATGCAAATACAGGTTATTTTGGAGGAGGGTTTTTTCCAACTGTTTTTAAAACTACAAACGGCGGAACGAACTGGAATTCACTTCCTTCTTTTCCCGGAACACAGTTATATAATAAAGTAAAAGCTGTTTCAGCTGAAGTGGTTTTTGTTTGTGGGGATAATGGTGAATTATTTAAAACATCAGACGGAGGAGCGACCTGGAGTCAGATTTCAACTCCTTTACCTACTACTCTTTTTGCCATGGACTGGCTGGATGAACAAAATGGTCTGTTAGGCGGCACAAGCGGATTTCTTGCAAAGACTTCAGACGGCGGAGCTACATGGGACTGGACAAATTCAGGCGGTTCGACAATAAGAAATGTATGCATGAGAAACAGGGATTCAGTATTTGCAGTATCTGATATTAATGGCAGCTGGCAGATGTTCAGATATTTCGGACAGTCAGCTAAACCTTTAAGTCTTCAGGTACAGGTAGGAATTCAGGGATTCTGGAACGGAAATACTCAGGTTTCTGATACAATATCAGTAACACTCAGAAATCAGAATTCTCCTTATAATGCAGTTGATCAGAATAAAACTGTTATTTATAATCAGGGAAGCGGAACTGTCTCTTTCACAAGCGCTCCCGCAGGAAATTATTATATTCAGATTAACCACAGAAATTCACTTGAAACCTGGAGCAGTGTACCTGTTCATCTGGGATCTGATTTAAATCAATATGAATTCATTTCAGCTTCATCAAAAGCGTACGGAAACAATACTATTCTGACTTCAGGAAGATATTGTGATTACAGCGGAGATGTGACTCAGGAAGGAAATGTAGATCTGAATGATGTTGTGAATGTGAATAATGCATCTTCAGTATTTACAACCGGATATGTAGTGCAGGACGTAACCGGTGATAATCTTGTGGATCTTTCAGATCTTATTATTACTTTTAACAATGCCTCAAATTTTGTAGTGAAAATTACTCCCTGATAATTTGCTTATTCTTTTTAAAATCGTAACCCTTGAAAAGTTTTAGAAAATCTTTTTGAGGGTTTTTCTTTTAAGTTTTTTTAATTTTCAGTAAGTCAAAGTACTTACCGAGGTCAGCATTTTTTGATATAAAGAAATTCATAAAATTTCTTTTGGGTATGAATTTAATATATATGATATTTAATAATGTTGATTATAGAATCGAATTGAATAAAATGAATAATTCAGTGAGGGTATGCATTTAAAAACCTTCTTTGCAAAAAGTATTTTCTTATATTATTTTTAATAAATTTTTTAAAATAAATTAACAATAAATTTATGAAATTCAGTTTTAAAATTTACACCCTGATATTTTTAATGTGTTTCCTTATTCAGGATTCATATTCACAACAGAATGTTAACGGCTGGTACTGGATGAATGGTCAGCCTCAGAGTCAGACTCTGAATGCAGTTCAAATGATTAACTCAGCAGATATTGTTGCGGTAGGTAATACCGGATGTTTTATGAAATCAACTGACGGCGGTGATACATGGCTCATTAATTCACAGGCAGGTCCTATGCAAAGTCTTACAGGCGGAGGAGATTCAAGAAATCTTGCAGCTCTTCATTTCTTCAATGCTAATACGGGATTAGTGGGTGGTTCGAGTCTTTCTGCAAATGGTGATGCGATCGGAAGAACTACTGACGGAGGATTAACATTCAACAAGATAGTTTTAGGATCAGGATCTCAGTCAGTTACGGGTTTTTATTTTCTGAACTCAACTACCGGCTATGCCTGCGGAAATACTACAACAAGATTGTTTAAAACAACTGATGCAGGTCTTACCTGGTCAGCCGTTCCAAACGTTCCTTCAAATACATATAATGCAGTTTATGCATTCAATGAAAACAAAATCATGATCGTTACTTCCACACGAAGGATAGTCAAAACTACTGATGCAGGTTCCACATGGGTGACAGATACGGTTCCCGGATCAACAAATAATACACTCACAGATATTGATTTTAAGAATGCGAATACAGGTTATGTAACGGGTAATGCAAATTATTTCGGAGTTACGACCGACGGTGGTGCAACATGGACACAGCAGGTAACACCTTTCGGAGCTATAGGACAAAGAGCTCTTGAAATTTCAGGGAATGATGTTTATACAGTGGGTGATTATACTGTTCTTTACAAAACTACAGATGACGGATTAAGCTGGACTACAATCAATTTTATTGACGGAAGTAATCCTTATCAGCCTTCTCCTTTTGTAATGTACGGATTGGATGTAACAGGAAATGATATTGCAATAGTTGGAAGCAATGGTATGCTTAACATTAGTAATGATCTTGGATCGACATGGAGAAATAAGAATTATTCCGTATCTCAGAATGTTACAAATTTTTCAGCTATCTGGGCAGATTCTCCTTCCGGGAATATATGGGCAGGTGGTACTCCGGGTACAATATTATATTCTTCAAACGGAGGAAGCAACTGGACAGAGCAGCCATCAAATTCAAGCTATACAACAAATAACATACAATTCCTGAATTCCAATACCGGATTCTTTGTAAGCGGAATCACAACACAGCTAAATGGAAGACTTAATAAAACAACTAATGGAGGTACGACATGGTTTGATATTCCGTTGCCTTCACCTTACAATGCCAAAGCTGCTGCTGATCTTGATTTTGTAAATGAAAATACCGGATGGGTCTTAGGCGGAATGCCGCCTAATGGCGGAGGCGGAATAACATGTCTTAAAACTACAGATGGAGGGGCTACGTGGACTCAACAAACAAATGATGTTGGTTATGACTTGGTCTCAGTAAGTATAGATATGTTAGATGCGAATACCGGTTATTTTGCTGCCGGTACAGTAGTCAGTCTTTTTAAAACTACAAACGGCGGTACCAATTGGAACAGAGTTCCGAATTCACCCGGCAACGCTCCTTATAATAAAGTAAAAACTGTTTCAAAAGATGTTGTATTTGTATCAAGCAGCAGCGGACAGCTATATAAGTCAACAAACGCAGGTGATACATGGAGCTCTATTGCAGTGCCAAGACCTGTTACATTGTTTGCAATGGACTGGCTGGATGAAGATAACGGATTGTTAGGCGGTACCAGCGGATTTCTGGCTAAAACTTCTGACGGCGGTGCAACCTGGGACTGGACTAATTCAGGCGGTTCAACTATCAGAAATGTTTGTATGAGAAACAGGGACAGTGTATTTGCTGTTTCTGATATTAACGGTAGCTGGCAGATGTTCAGATACTTTGCACCAAGCGCTAACCCTTTAAGTCTTTTATTAAATGTCGGAATTCAGGGATTCTGGAATGGAACGACACAGGTATCGGATACTATCTCAGTAACTTTAAGAAGCGCAAATTCGCCTTATAATGTTATTGATCAGAACTCAACAGTAATTTACAATCAGGGTAGCGGAACTGTTTCATTCAGCAGCGCATCTGCTGGAAATTATTATATTCAGATAAACCACAGAAACTCTCTGGAAACATGGAGCAGTTCACCGGTAGCTATGGGATCAAATTTGAATCATTATGATTTTACAACATCTTCTTCTCAGGCATACGGAAACAATACCATACTGACCTCAGGCAGATATTGTGATTACAGTGGTGATGTGACACAGGAAGGTAATGTTGATCTTGGTGATGTAGTAGTTGTAAATAATTCTTCTTCGGTTTTTGAAACGGGATATGTAACACCGGATGTAAACGGAGACGAACTTGTAGATCTTTCGGATATTATAATTACTCTGAATAATGCATCAAATTTTGTCGTAAAAATTACTCCATAATATAGAAGTATAAAATTGTTTTTGGGTAGTCAAAAATCCCTCAAAGAAATTAAAAACTATCTTTGAGGGATTGACTTTTCAAAATGAAATTTATTTTTTTTGTAATAAAAGAAATATAAAACAGCAGATCAATAACGTCTTTTTAGCAATTATTTAACTCTTCAATTTTCTCCAGTAACCAGTCACTTTTAGTAACCTGAATATTTTCAATATATTCTTTCTTAAGGTAACCGATATCTCTCTTATCAGCCTTAGTAATACATCTCAAAAGTTTTTGATACACCTGAATGAAATTATTGTTTACCAGAAAGTGGATTTTGGGAATTTCCTTATGATTTCTCAGATAGTGTTTCAGTTTGTCCAGCTCAAGAAATGCTTCTTCGAATATTCCAAGTTCATAGTAACAGCATAATTTTAATACCGATGAATCCGTATACAATAAATAATTATCCGCTTTAATATTTTCCAGACTCAGAAGTGATTTTTCATAATGTTTATTTGCAATGGCAAGTTTAGCGAAAGAAAGTTTCAATTCATCTTCCCGGAATTCTTCAGGCAAATATTTTGAATATTTTTTTATAAAATCTTCAACCCATTTGAATTTTTTAATAGCAATTCCGATATATACATAATCACGAAAATTATTAGAAAGATAGATCTTGTTCTGAAGATCGGAAAACAATCCCTGATCCAGTTTTTCATTATAAAGCTTAAACAATTCGTATTGAAATTTTTTTATCCCTTCGTTTTGCTTTTTAATACTGTAGTGGATCATTTGATTAAATTTGAGTGTCCTGTATTCTTCATTCAATTCATGAGATAACTTAGAGAATATTTTATGTGATTTAAAATAATACTCTTCCATATCAGAATTTTCGAATGCTTTGAACAAGTAATAATTCATTGCAGTAATTTCATAAATAATTGTATCAGTATCACTGAAATTGTTTATAAGTTCATCAATACTAAGATTTCGAAGAAAATCAACAAGGTAGTTATTGTCATATCTTATATCTGCATATTCCTGAAGACTGTATTCAAACCCGATCTCAAAAAGACTTATAAGATAAATGCACAATCTTAACTGAGAAGTTTCATTATACAGATCATAAAGTTCACTTTCTCTGCGTTTTTCCTTAAGAAAAAGCATTTTTTGCTCATGAAGTAAGAGAATAGACTCATATTTACTTTCATAATATTTTTCTTTCTCAACACTTCGGATTATTTTTTTATATTTACTTTCAAAAGGGGGAAGGAGTTTTTTTTCTATAAGCATTTTAAGCAGAAGTTTATCTTTTTCCAGCTTGTTTTCTTTTAATCCCAGATAAATAAGAAACTCTTCTCCGAGTTTGTATAACTCAGAAAAACGGTTTTTCAGAGTTTGTTTGCTGAATTTTTTTCCGGAATTCAATTTTAAAAGCAACTCTCCGTTTTGAAAATTATCCTGATTTTTTGATTTATGTTTTAAAATATAATTTAATAATGGAAGATAATTCCTTCCGCTTGTATAAAGACCGGAGGAAATGAATTTTTTAAATTCTTTAATTTCATTTGGTGTAAACGAATTTAACAGATTTACCAGCTTAAAATTGATGGGTGTCATTGGGTATGATATTTTGATAAAAATACTAAAATATTACTGAAAATTAAATATTTTAAGTGATGCAAATTAAAAATTTAGGGTATATTTTGGATATTGTTTCTTTGCAATATGCAATAAATTATACTAAATTTGTAAACATTTCTTTAATAATGATTTATAATTATTATGAAAAAATAATTATCAGATCATTTCTTAAAAAGTAAATCAAGAGTGTTTTTGGGTGGGGTCATTAGTTACTCCCGAAGGATTAAATACAATCCTTCGGGAAATGACCTTTTGTTATAAATTAATTACCTGATGTTAAAAATCTCACCTTATTAAAAAAATACAATCATTCAGTAAATACAAAGAAAACTATAATGAATTTTCGTTTTTATAGTTCCTTGTAATATTAAACTGCAAATTTTTCCTGACTTCAGCACTGGGACACCCTAACGGTAAATCAGTATTTCAAATTTTTTAATGTTAATTTTTGGAATTGTATCAAAGGAGAAGTTTTAATCTTCTGCAGGGTAC
>JAGQWH010000074.1 GCA_020437545.1 Ignavibacteriota bacterium | reverse complement strand
TTCAAAAGAAAGAAGGTAAATCTGAGTATATTTGAAATTTATTCTATAATTCTATAAAACGTTTTGGACAGAGTTGATACTTAATACTTAATACAATCTTTAATAGATTTATATAAAATCCCAGAATGAGTATATTCCTTAATGCAAAATAAAACCAAGTATTTAGTTACAGCGGCACTGCCTTATGCAAATAATTATGTTCATATAGGACATCTCGCAGGAGCTTATCTTCCGCCTGACATTTATGTCCGGTACAGAAAATTGAAAGGAGACGATGTTATTTTCATATCCGGCTCGGATGAACACGGAACAGCTATCGACATGGCGGCTATTCAGGAAAAAGTATCTCCTCAGGAAATTATAGACAGGTACCATTTCTCAAATAAAAAAGCTTTTGAAGACATCGGAATTGAGTTTGACATTTTTTCAAGGACTTCCAATAAGATTCATCACGAAACTGCGCAGGAGTTTTTTCTCAACCTTTTTAATAAAAATATACTCGTAAAAAAAACCGAGAAGCAATTATATTCAGAAAAGGAAAAAAGATTTCTTGCTGACAGGTTTGTGACAGGTACCTGTCCTGTTTGCGGCAACACTGAAGCTCGAGGAGATGAATGTGAAGTATGCGGAAGTAATCTTTCCCCTCTTGAACTCATCAATCCCAGATCCAAGATCACAGGTGATATTCCCGTAGTGAAAGATGCAGTTCATTTATACTTCCCGCTCGGAAGATATCAGGATAAGATAAGCAAATGGATCTTTTCAAAAAAAGACTGGAAACAGAATGTAATAAATTATGTCAATGGCTGGTTAAAAAGCGGTCTCAGGGACAGAGCTGTTACAAGGGATCTCGACTGGGGCGTGAAAGTGCCGGTCGAAGATAATGAAGGCAAAGTAATTTATGTATGGTTTGAAGCTCCTATTGGGTATATATCCGCTACTAAGGAATATTTCATTAGTATAAATGAACCTGATAAGTGGAAAGAATACTGGATGGGTGAAAATACAAAACTAATTCATTTTATCGGAAAAGATAATATTGTATTTCATTCGCTTATCTTTCCGGCAGCACTGATGGCTCATGGCGGTTATATTTTACCCGATAATGTTCCGGCTAATGAATTTCTGAATATTTCCGGATCCAAACTTTCTAAAAGCAAAAAAAACGGGATACTATTAAAAGACATAGTAGAAAAATTTCCACCGGATGTCGTCAGATATACCATCGCTTCAATACTTCCTGAAAGCAAGGATTCTGAGTTCAGCTGGAAAGATCTTCAGACTAAGAACAACAGTGAACTTGCAGGTATCCTTGGCAATTTCATCAACAGGACTGTAGTATTTGCCAAAACAAAATTTGATAACAAAATACCCGGGAGAAAAAATGATGACGAAATTCTGAACCTTATAAAAGATCAGACTCAGATCATAAGTCAGAATTATGATAACTTCAAGCTCAAGGATGCTCTTACCGAAACCATGAATATCGTCAGAGCAGCTAATAAATATTTTAATGATACCGAACCATGGAAACTTGTAAAAGATGAAAAGGAAAGATGCGGAGAGATAATTAATAATTGTCTGCAGATATGTTACTCAGTTGCCATTCTAATTTATCCGTTCCTTCCGTTTACTTCAGAAAAAATATTGAAAATTCTGAATTCAGATAAAACAAATTTCAAATGGGACAGGATCGGTGAAGTTAACCTGGATTCGGGAAAAGAACTCGGAGAAAATCAGATACTCTTCCCGCAGATTGAAGACAAACAAATTGAAAAAGAAATGGAATCTGAAATCGAATCAGATTCGAAACAGGAAGTTAATAATAATATTAAAAAAAATTCCGAAGACAGTTCAGGTTCAAATCTTATAGGACTCGAAGATTTTAAAAAAGTTAATCTGCGAGTAGCTAAGGTCATAGAATGTGAGGCCGTTCCGAAAAGTAAAAAGTTGTTAAAGCTTAAACTTAAGGTCGGTGACAAAGAAAAACAGATCGTTTCCGGTATATCGGAATACTATAAACCTGAAGAGATGATAGGAAAGCTGATAGTTATAGTAGATAATCTGAAACCGTCTAAATTGATGGGTATTGATTCGGATGGCATGCTGCTGGCTGCAAAGAAAGACGGAGAGCTGAGACTCGTACTGGTGGATGGAGAGATCGAGCCGGGTGCGGAAGTGAGTTAATTTCTAAAATTTTTCATCTCCGCCTGAATTTTTTGTTGAATTATAAAATTGATTGTTTATATTTACGAATTTATTGAACATTTTTTTAAAAAAAAATCTTTTTAAACTTTACAATCCGCAACTGCGGAATACAAACATAATTGCACTTCACTTTCGGAAACAGGACATATGATCTGAGTAAAAGGACTCATATAATGGGTATTCTAAACATCACTCCGGATTCTTTTTCGGATGGCGGGAAATACTTTGATGATAAGTTAAATTTAAAAAAAGTTGTGGAAGATGCTGTCCGGATGGAGAAAGACGGTGCCGATTTTATTGATGTCGGAGGCGAATCAACACGCCCGGGTTCAGAAACAATTTTCATTGATGAAGAACTGGAAAGAGTGATCCCGGTAATTTCTGAATTAAAAAAAAAATTGAATATACCGATCTCAATAGACTCGTATAAAAGTGAAGTTGCTGAAGAGTCATTAAAGGCAGGCGCCTGCATTGTAAATGATATCAGCGGATTCAGATTTGATGAAAAGCTACCGGAAGTTACGGCCAGGTATAATGCAAGCTGCATACTGATGCATATTAAAGGAACACCAAAGGATATGCAGAAGGATCCGGTTTATGAAGATGTCGTAAAAGAAGTTTACGATTATCTTCAGGAATCTATTTCCATTGCAAAAAAAAATGGTATTAAACAAATTATAACCGATCCGGGAATAGGGTTCGGAAAAACCCTTGAGAATAATCTTGATATCATAAGAAATCTCGGAGAATTCAGGAAACTCGGATTTCCGGTACTTCTCGGTGTGTCACGAAAGAGTTTTATAGATAAGATACAAAAAACCGCTATAGATGAAAGGCTTGAAGCAACAATAGCAGCAAATACAATAGGTATAATGAACGGAGCAAACATAATACGTGTTCATGATGTTAAAGAAAATCAAAAAGCTGCAATAACAGCAGATAAAATATTTAATAAATAAATGAGTACTTCAGAAAATCTTCCCGAAAACATAACAGATCAGAATTTAAAGACTCAAATCGGAGTAAATGAAGAGCTCTTCGAATTTGATATTATTGGCATGGATTGTACTTCATGTGCAAAGAACATTAAATTGTATCTGGAAAGACTGGATGGCATTAACAGTGTTGAGATCAATTATGCTACTGAAAGCGGTGATGTTATATATGATCCGGGTAAGATCGACCGCAAAAAGATCAAGGAAGAAGTTAAGAATACAGGTTATGATCTGATCAGTGAAGATGATGAATATGAAGCAGAGCAGGTTAAAAAACAAAGCATAAAAAAACAAAAAGATAAGATCTTTACTGCAATTGCTCTTTCACTTATCATTATGACTCTCAGTATGAAAGATCATATTCCGGTTATTAATATGATCGACATTCCTTATAAAATCATTTTGGTTGTTTTATTTATTCTTACTTCTGTTATAATCTTCTGGTGCGGAGACAAATTCATCAAAGGAGCTATTGCTGCAGTAAAGAATAAGACTTCCGATATGAACACTCTGATTACGATCGGCAGTTTATCCTCGTATTTTTACAGTATCTATATATCAGCCAATATATTATTCGGACTTAAGATCGAATCGCTTGCTGATACGACTGAAGTTTATTATGAAACCGCTGCTATGATAATTACTTTCATTATGATCGGAAATTATCTTGAATCGGTGATGAAATCCAAAACTCAGAATTCAATAAAAAGACTTAAAGAACTTCAGACCAAGGTAGTAAATGTTATCAGAGATGGAGTCGAAATATTTATACCATTCCGTAAAGTAAAAGTTGATGATACGGTACTTATCAAAACCGGTGACAGAGTTCCCGTTGACGGTGTTCTCATTACCGGATTTTGTGTCGTGGATGAAAGCGCAATGACAGGTGAATCTCTTCCGGTTGAGAAAAAGCCCGGTGACAACCTTATGAGCGGCACTGTCCTCAGAAACGGTTATGCTGAAATGAAAGCGGTCAAAGTCGGAAAAGATACCATGCTGTCGAAGATAATTGTTCTTGTAAAAGATGCTTCAGATAATAAACCAAAGATCCAGAAGCTAGCCGATAAAATCTCTTCTGTTTTTGTTCCTGTTGTGATTTTAATTTCTATTGCAACATTTCTTATCTGGTTTTTTGCTTTGAATGAAAGATTTGACAGATCACTCCTTTTTGCAGTTTCAGTACTTATAATCGCCTGTCCGTGCGCACTGGGACTCGCTTCCCCTATTGCTATAATAATCGGAGTCGGCCGTGCTGCGGAAAACGGAATACTGTTTAACAATGTAGATGCAATAGAGCAGCTTAAGAAAGTTGATACGATGTGCTTTGATAAAACCGGAACTCTTACCACAGGCGAAATGAATGTTAAGAATGTATATGTCATAAATGATTATTCTAAAGATGAACTCATGACTTATGCAGTTTCCATTGAAAAGCTTTCTTCACACCCTGTTGCCAAGTCTATAGTCAATTACGGTAAGGATAATAACATAAAAATTTTTAAAGATATAAAGGACTTTAAAACGGAAAACGGTCTTGGCTTAAGCGCACTGATAAATAATAAGCCTGTACTTATAGGCAATGAGAGTTTCATGAAAAATAATGACATTAAACTTTCAAATATACTTATACAGGCTGGACGAAATAATCTTTTTATAAGTATTGGAAATGAAATAGAAGGAGTCATTGAGCTTGAGGACAGCATCAAAGATGAAGCAAGTAGTGCTTTGTCAGATCTTAGATCTTTGGGTTTGAATATTTTTATGATCTCCGGTGATAATGAGACAGCCGCAAAAAAAACTGCAAAAGAATTAAAGATCAAGAATTACAGTTATAAAACACTGCCGGATGAAAAAGAAAAGATCATTTCAAAATTTCAGAAAGAAAACAAGAATGTTGCTATGGTTGGTGACGGTATTAATGACGCACCATCCCTTGCAAAAGCAAATGTCGGTATAGCAATCGGAACAGGTCAGGACATTGCAATTGATTCCGCTGACGTTATTCTCGTGAAAGGCGATCTTAACAATATTACAAAGGCAATTGCAATTTCAAAAAAGACAGTAAAAATTATCAAACAAAATTTTTTCTGGGCGTTCTTTTATAATGCAATAACAATTCCGATCGCTGCAGGTCTGTTTGCCTCTTACGGATTGATAATAAGTCCGGTTCTTGCAGCAATGATAATGGCTTTCAGTGATGTCGTAACAGTTATTGGAAATTCAATGCGTCTTAAATATATGAAATTATAATTTGCTGATATTTAAACATCAAAAAAATCTTGTTTTATAATTAATAATTTATCCACTAATCTAACCAACAGTAATGATCCAGTTAAGAAAAACAATCTTGCTTGTTTTAATTTCAATAGCACTGATATCCTGTAATAAGGATTCAGATAAAACTGAATTAAAGGAAAATAAAAAAGAAGAAAGCAAATCGGTATCAAAATCCGTAATGAATTTTGAGGGCAACTATGTAACTGATGATTATTCAAAAAGAAATGAAGACTTTGACTGGTCTGCAGTTACAATAACTAAAAAGGATGACAGTACATTTCATGTATCCGTAAGATCACGCGCCGATAATAAAAAGCCCTCATGCACATTTGACGCAGATGCTGTTATGACTGACACTGTTTTAAAAGCTTCTCTGGATGGCAATAATATTGTTTTTACACTTGATAAGGATGTTCTGAATATTTCAACCGAGAATAGTGAGGATATTGATAAACTTATGTATTATTGTTCAGGTGGTGCAAATATGGCCGGCAATTATACAAGATTAAACGAACCACTGGATCAGACTCAGATAGACAAAAGAATATTTCAGAAGTTCTTAACTTTACAGGATATCAGTTTTGAAGTCTATACTACCGGAGAAGGATCAATCCAAAACCTTTTTATTCAACCTTCCGGTTTGAAAAGTAATAACGAATTAATCAAATCGGAAATAGACGGAAGTGTAACAAATGCTGAAATTGAGGATCTGAACTCCGATGGATCACCCGAACTCCTTATTTACATGACTTCAGCAGGCAGCGGAAGCTACGGAAATGTAATTGCTTATTCGGTAAATGACGGTAAATCAATGAGTCAGATAACTTTTCCCCCGGTTTCCGAAAATCCTGTTGCTAAAGTTGGTTATATGGGACATGATGAATTTTCTGTAGTGGAGAATAATCTTGTACAAAGATTTCCTATCTATAAAGATGGTGATACAAATAATAAACCAACGGGCAATATAAGACAGATCTCTTACAAGCTTGTAGACGGAGAAGCTGCAAGGAAGTTTGTTGCAGATAAGATCATTGAAATTATTCCGGAAAAATAAACAGGTGCATAATTGGCGGGTTTATCATAGTAGTAGTAAATTCATTTAAACTTATACAGAAAGAGATCTTATCAGATCATTGATGAGATCTTTTTTTATTTGTAATTACCGGGGTTTCATTTTCTTTAATTCTTCCTTATAGACCTTCCTGTAATCAGAGATCTCTTTCATAGTACGGAAGATCACCGAAGGTCTTGCGCCGGTTGATATACCGTCTACTCTGGGCAAATGCTTTACTCCGATCTCAGTGGTCGTGTATCCAAGTAACCTTGCTTTTAAAAGTATCTCGGCATCAATGAAAGCATCTATTGAATCAATTTTTATTTTCTTAAAAAGGTCTGTCTTGATGATCTTGAATGCACAGTCAACGTCAACATAATCAATGTCAAATAAAAATCTTAGTAAAAAATTATATGCAAGCGAAGTTATTTTTCTGTAGGTCGAGTATTGTTTCTTTTTTCTGTAACCGATTACCATGTCTGAATAAGGCAGAAGAGCAACGAATTTTTTCAGATCATTCATGTCGAACTGATTATCACCATCAGAATAGAACACATAATCTAGTTTGGCATTCATAAATCCATCCCGTAATGTCGCGCCGTATCCCATGTTTTTTTTATGATGTATGACGCTGACTTTAGGATACTTTTCAGCCAGCTTATCTGCTACTTCTCCCGTTTTGTCAGGACTGCCGTCTTCTATGATCGTGATCTCATAATCTTTTAGTTTCAGCTCTTCCAATACCCTTATGGCAGATTCGACTACCTTATCAATATTCTTTTCATCATAGTATGCCGGGAAAAAAACCGAAAGGGATATTTGCGAATTATCAGACATTATTTTCTTTTAAATTAATCAGATAATTATATGTTTTTCTCATACCTTCTTTAATTTCAGTTTCAGGAGACCATTTGAAAATCTCTCTGACCTTTGTATTATCAAGAATACTTACAGGTACGTCTATACTTCTTCCCTTTTGATATTCAACTTTGATCTCTTTTCCGGATATTTCTTTTATGAGCTCAATGATCTGATTAAGTGAAAAACCTGTTCCTGAAGATAAATTAAGCACTCTGGAATCAGAACTCACTTTAAGAGAATCAGCAAGAACTTTCACGGCATCTTTTATATAAATATAATCTCTGACAACTTCACCATCTCCCCAGATATTGATTTGTCTGTCTTCAATAGCATTATTCATAAATACCGGAATTGCTCCCTGCGCTGCCAGTGGATTCTGCCTTTCACCATATGGATTGGAGAGTCTGAATACAAAATAATCCAGTCCGTATATTTTCTGAAACATAAACAGATAATCTTCAATTGCCTTTTTTACTATTCCATAAGAACAGATAGGATTGGTATTGTTACTTTCACTGACGGGGACAGATTCAGGTATTCCATATACCGTTCCGCCCGATGAAAGAAAGATAACTTTTTTAATTTTGCGTTCAACACATTTTTGAAAAAGATTCAGGGAAGATATAAGATTAGTTTCAACATCATAAGCCGGATTTTCATTGGATGATGCCGGTAAAGTAGAACTTACAAGATGGAAAACATAGTCCGCTCCATCCATGGCGTTTTCAATATCTATCTCGTTATTAAAATCTCCCTCTGAAATCTTTATTCTGTCGGGGAAACCCGATATATTCTTTCTTGAAAAGTTTAATTTATCAAAGACAGTTACATCATATCCTGAAATTAATAACTCTTCAGTCAGATGAGAACCTATAAAACCTCCGCCTCCTAGTACAAGACATCTTTCCTTACTCTGCATGTTTTTATATTTTCAATGTTAAATTTTCCTGTACTGGATTACAAACCTTGCCGGAAAAACTGCATTTGGTATCTTTATTACTTTTTTCATTTTGAATATGTCTTTTGCAAACTTCTCTGCCAGTTCAAGTGAAAAACTATGGAGATGCCATTCATCCAGATTATCCTTTGCAGCTAGTTCCCAGCCGTCAGTATTTTTCTCATTATCAATTACTTTTATCAGTCCTGTCTTCTTAAGAAATTTCTTTGTGGAGTTTATGACATCCTCATTCGGTATCGAAAGGGAAAGTATCCCGTCATCTTTCATTACTCTTGAGATCTCTTTCAGAACTTCTCTCGGATCAATGACATGTTCGATAACTTCAGAGCACAATACTTTATCAAAAAATTTGTCTTCATAAGGAATATTTTCTCCGGGAGCTTTTTTAAGCTCAACTTTATCACCCATTCTTTTTCTCGTCCGTTCGATCTGAATTTCCGAAATATCAATTCCGTATAATTTTCCTTTACTGATCTTTTCAAGTATATGTCCTGCTCCGCAACCTACTTCAAGTATTTTATCGGACTCCTTAATCTCCGCAGCTTCTATAAGCTTTTCAATTCTTTTCTGTTCAATATATCTGAATGCAAAATTCGGATGATTATAGAATTTATCGAGATCATGTTTTGTAGCCAGCTCTTCATTCCATTTTTCAAATGTCTCTTTTGTTGGTTTCATTATATGTTTTTATTATTAATTAATTTTTTCAAAAACTGCAGCTTTAAACCTGCTGTCTGTGGATGAAAACTGTTTTATCATTTTATAACTGCTGTCATTCATAATGTCCTCTATTTTGACATCATTTTTATACTCCGGTCTGTAACCGTAATGAGAATCCCAGATTATAATATCACCGGTTTTAGCTTTAGCCAGATTCTCTTTGTTGAGATGAGTATATTTTTCTTTGTTTGCCGGATCATCACCAAACATCCTCACAGTATTTGTTGTCTGGATGGTTATAAAAACTTTTTTATCTCTAAGCTCCGGTGACGATATATAATCTGCTATTTCTTTGACACTGATATTTTCAGGAGTAAGCTGTCTCGGCTGAAAGCTCATAAAGAAATATACTGCAGACAGTATTATAAGAGAAACCGATAATTTATTAAGATATGATCTTGTGTCTTCAGAGAATAAAAATATTGTAAGTAAAAAAGTAATTCCGACAACCGCAAACTTCCAGTATTCGCTTACCTCAAGCAGATCAAGTCCGGATGATGTCTTTGACAGGATCGTAATTGTGAAGAACAGAAATATGCCAGTAATTATATAGTTGGTCTTTTTAAACTGAACTGAAGCCAGATTATTCAAACCCACCGTTGCAAAAAAGGCTGCAAGCGGGGAAATATGAAGCAGGTATCTCCATGTACCGGGGTTAGTCCCTTTTACCATCAGCATTACCTGAACCATAAACGTAACAGTAAATACTATATAAACAAGATCATATTTTAACAGATATTCCTTTATCTTTTTTGTATCTGATAAAAATCCGAAATAACCGAGCAAAAACAATGTCAGACATACAGGTCCGATTATGAAAATGTAAACTTTAAAGTAATGAAAGAATCCTCTGTTTGCTCCTCCGAAATCCATTGCACCAAGTGAACTCATTTCCGATATCACAAAGAGCATATCGCCAGTGTGAATGTATCCGAACAAATTAAACAAAAACGGAAAAACACCAATTGCTACGATGGCTAAATAATTCTTTCTCATAAAGAAAATGATCGCCAAAGCAATTCCGATCAAAGCAATTTCCTGTCTTACCGTAAAAATATAACCGCATGCAAGTCCGCACAGAAAATACATTTCCTTTTTATAAAAAAGGATCATTAAAACTATAAGCAAGGCTGTGAATATTTCGGCGTAGGATCTGAATGAGAGGTCAAAGAATAATGGCTGGAAAGCCAGCATTAATCCGCCGAAAAAGGCATACTTTATCTTATATGTTCTTAACAGAACATAAGTAAGATACACTGTCACCGATGCAATTAATGCATTTGCGATTAGTACTGCCTGTAAACCCAATAAAGACGGAACCACCATAAATAGTTTATATCCCGGTTTCGGCCAGTTACCCAGTATTACAGAAGGGTCTGTCCAGAAGTCCAGCATATTTACAAAATGTCCGATCTCATCATCCTGATAAAATCCCGTTGAATATTTGCTGCTCATATAATAAATGAATGCAAAAAAGGGTATTACCAGCCAGAAATATTTATGGATCACTAAATCTAAATCGGGAGAAGTAGATTTGACTACAGGATTTTTTTTAATCTGATTTTTCTTAGCCACTGTGTGCAAATATATTTATATGAATATTCAAATGAAATGAATTATCTTTGGAAAAATTATTTATTAATTTGAGTTTTATTTACTGAAATTCTATTCATTTAATATCAAGTTATTTGAAATATATCATAATTCCTTTCCTGTTCATGTTTTCATATCTGAATCTCCCGGGACAGAATTACTGGCAGATATCCAACAGTCCCACAGGGCTTAATCTGAGAAATGTTTTTTTTATAAACAGTAATACAGGATGGATATCCGGTGATTCGGGTTTTATCGCAAGAACTGATAACGGCGGTGAGAACTGGACGGTTCAAACTACAAATTTAACAGAACAAATACAGAACTTCTTTTTTATAAATGAGCGACACGGCTGGGCTCTTGCCTGGGAAGTATCACCTGACTCAAATGAATATTACGGCACTAAAATTCTGAAAACTACCAACGGAGGAAACAACTGGACAATCACCATGTATTCAGAACCAAATATTTTCATGAATGCTGTTTATTTTATTGATTCCTTAAAAGGGTTTTTAGCCGGTTCACCTTTGACCATTGTATATACTTTGAACTCGGGTGAAAGATGGTTTCCTGCTGATACTGATACTTCGCTTGCTGTTGGATTTCCTGTTGTGAATCTGAAATTTACCGACTCTCTTAACGGATATGCATGCGGAGGATTCCGCGATATTGCCGGTTCAATGTGGAGAACTACAAACGGTGGATTTAACTGGAGAGGTACTATTGTAGGACCCGAACCGTTAAATGATGTATTTATCTTTTCCCCTCAAAAAGCAATTGCCGCCGGAGGTGATTTCGAATACGGATCAAGTACTGTAAAAACCAGTAATGGCGGAATGAACTGGCAATATGACACTCTAGGCACTTTTGGGGTTGCAAGCGCTATTGATTTCAGAACTCCATACAACGGCTGGATAGCTCTCGGGATTGCACAGAAATTTGCGTTTTCAAATGATTCCGGAAATACCTGGCAAACTGTCTTTACTCCCGACAGTATTCCAATTTTTGGTATAGATTTTACCGACTCAATTCACGGATGGGCTGTCGGCTATGATGGAGTAGTTTTGAAATATAATCCAACTATGATAAGTGTGTCCCCTTCCCTTCAAAATACTGTTCCGGAAAAGTTCACTCTTTATCAGAATTATCCGAATCCGTTCAACCCGACGACTAATTTGGGATTTGGGATTTCGAAATTGGGATTTGTTTCATTGAAAGTATATAATTCACTTGGTGTAGAGGTTGCTGTGCTGGTAAATGAAAATTTATATGCAGGAAACTATTCAGTTAAATTTGACGGTGCAAACTTTCCGAGTGGGATTTATTATTATAAACTTGAAGCAGGTAATTCCACTGAGGTTAGGAAGATGATCCTGCTTAAATAAATGAGATTATTTTTCTGATTATGTTTTAAGAAAAATCAGAACATGATTCATAAATATAGTATGATTAATTTTCTGTACTATGGGTCATATGTTTTTATATGGTTATAAAAAAAGGAACCGAAGCTCCTTTTTAAATTTTATAAATATTGAATGTTAAAAGTATTTAGAATCCTATTCCCAGACCGGTAAACGCTCCCCAGTTAACCAGTTTCAGACTGCTCACAGAATTAGCACTCAATAGATTATTCAGTCCTCCGTACTGGACATTTCCTCCAAGAAGAACAGATACAAACTGATTCAGATAATACCTACCTGTAAGAATACCGTTAAGACCAAAATCAAAATCTTTAAATCCATTCACTGCATTGTCAGGATTAAGTAAAAATCCGAAATATGGTCCTCCGCTGAAACTCATTCCAAAATCTTCTGAGATCATACCGGAATAAGTTACATTCAATGGTATGTTCATATAAGTGTTTTTAACAGAGTTTGTAATTGAATCAATATTCTGAACAGAGTCAGCATATGGGATTCCGTAACTGTATTTCTTATTTACGAAATCAAGACCTGTAGTAAGATCAAAGAGTCCCAGCAGATTTATATTAATAAGACTTCCGAAAGTAAAACCACCCTGAGATTCCGTGCTGATTGTCTTTGTATTTACATTCTGATCCACATTCGGGCTCGTCGAGCCATAGCCCAACTGAAAATCCAGTTGTATTCCAAGTAATGAATTTGTGATTTGTTTGTGCTTTCTTACTGCTTTATTGTAATCTCTTTCCTTTATAACTTTTCCATAATCCGTATTACTTTTTAATGTAATTTTCGGATCAAAATCCGGTCCTGCTTTTATATTGTCATTTGTTAACAATAAAAAACCGGTAACTATGACCAGTGTGAAGAATAATTTTCGCATATTTTATTTTTAGGTTAATTGATTTTCTAAATTGTTCAGCTTCTCAGTTTCAGCTTCCCATAAAGAATATACATTTTTTAATTTCTCTTTAAAACTGTTATATTCATTTGTTACATCCAGAACATTGAATCCCCCTTTATAAAACTCATCCTTAGCCATCAATTCCTCTTTATCCTTGATCTTTTTTTCAATATCAATTATCTGTTTTTCCAGTTCCGAAATCCTGCTTTTTACAGGATTGATCTGTTTAGATAATTCTTTTCTTTTTTTTTTAATATCGTGATCATTTTCCTGCACCGGTCTTTCGGGTGCCTTTTGCTTTAATTCAGGTTTATCATTTTTCCGGACTTTCTGATTCTGACTTTTCGCTTCCTCTTCTTTTACTTTGATATAGTCAGTAGCATTTCCGATATAAGTTCTTAACTTTTTATTTTTTACTTCTATGACTTTTTCCACAATGCCGTCAATGAATTCCCTGTCGTGTGATACTATCAGAACTGTCCCGTTATATTTCTGCAGTGCATTCATAAGAACTTCCTTTGACTTCATATCAAGATGGTTTGTAGGTTCATCGAGAACAAGAAAGTTTGATGGCTCTATAAGCATCTTTGCAAGGGCTAATCTTGACTTCTCTCCACCGGAAAGAACGCTTACCTTTTTGAATACATCGTCTCCTCTGAATAAAAAACTACCCAGGATTGTACGGAGATTCTTCATTATCTCACCCGAAGCTGATTGCTCCATGGTCTGCAGAACTGTCAGATCGGGATTCAATTCTTCCGCCTGATTCTGTGCATAAAATTTAATGCCGACAAGATGACCTGGTTTAAGCTCTCCTTCAAATTTTGTGTCTATTCCGGCAATGATCCTTGTAAGTGTAGATTTACCGGCGCCGTTCACACCGAAAAGTACGATCTTTTCACCTCTGGAAATCAAAAGATCTATGTCTTCAAGTACATTAACTTTTCCGTCATAACTTTTAGTTAATCCGGTTATATCCATAGCAACTTTCCCCGAATGTGTGGCCGGAGGAAACTTAAAATTAACTGTAGACTCTTCATCTTCAAGTTCGACAAGATCCATTTTATCAAGCAATTTAATTCTGCTCTGCACTGCCCGTGATTTGGAAGCCTTGTATCTGAACCTTTCTATAAACCTCTCCTGCTGCTTGAGATAGTTCTGCTGATTATCAAACTGATTCTCAAGGAGTTCTTTTCTTATAACCTTCTCTCTCTGATAAAAGGAATAATTCCCAGAATATTCAGTAACATTACCCATGGATATTTCTATGGTCTTGTCAGTAATATTATCAAGAAAACTCCTGTCGTGAGAAACCATTACAATAGCACCCTGATAATTCTTCAGATAATTTTCTACCCAGATAAGAGATTCTATATCAAGATGATTTGTAGGTTCGTCAAGAAGAAGTATAGAAGGATTGGAAAGTAAAAGTTTGCCAAGTGCTATTCTCATCTGCCATCCGCCGCTGAACTCTCCTGTCATTCTGTCAAAATCCTTTTCAAAAAAACCTAATCCAATCAGAATCTTTTCAATTTTGGATTTGAGTTTGAATCCGTCAAGAAGCTGAAATCTTTCCTGGAGTTCGCCGTACTCATTGACAAGATCCATAAACTCATCTGTGGAAGTATCTTCGCATTCGCCCATCTCAGTCTCTATCTGACGCATCTCTTCCTGTATCTTGTTAATGTCTCCGGCAGAACTGTATATTTCCTCATACAAGGTCTTGCCGGTATATTGAATTCCTTCCTGAGGAAGGTAACCTATTGTAGTGTGTTTTGAGATTGCTACTTCGCCTTCATCGGACTTTATCAGTCCGGCTATGACTTTAAGCATTGTAGACTTCCCTGCCCCGTTGGATCCAACGAGTGAAACTCTGTCTTTACCTGCGACTCTGAGCGATACTTCGTCAAACAAGACTTTTGCACCGTAACGCATGGATATATTATTTAATGAAATCATGATGCAAATTTACGAAATTGAGATTATAAATTAAGTGTTAAAAATTACATTTCACAAAATAAATTTTATAGTGAAGTTAGATAAAATCCATTCGATGAAAGTTAAATTAATTATACTGTTTTCTTTCTTATCTAATCTATGCTTTTCACAGCAGGGCTGGATATTGCAATCCACAGGCACTGATGATTCGCTTCGATCAGTAAAATTCATAAACTACCATACCGGCTGGGCTGCAGGTACAAACGGCACTATTATAAAAACTACTGATTCAGGGAATTCCTGGAATATAATTTTCTCCGGAATAAATGCTGACCTCAATTCCCTTTCACCGGCAATATCTGTTTCAGATACAACTTTATTCATCAGCGGTGACAGTGGCATTATGATCAAATCAACTGATCTTGGAAATAGCTGGTCTCAATTAACAACCGGCACAAAGGAAAATCTTAATTCAATATTTTTCATTAATTCCGTAACCGGATGGAGCTGTGGTAATAACGGTAAAATAATTAAAACCACTGATTCAGGAAATAACTGGTCTGATCTCAATTCATCAACAGATATCCAACTCAACTCCATATTTTTTACTGATCAGAATATAGGATGGACTGCAGGCTTTGGCGGTATATTCAATACAAATGACGGCGGACAGAACTGGTCGCCGCAGTTCATTGACGGATATCTTGTTCTGAGATCGATCTTTTTCACCGATCCATTTCACGGATGGGCTGCCTATTATGATAATCAGATATTCGGTCCGGAGAATACTAGAACAACCGACGGAGGTCTAAGCTGGATCAATTATTCAATGAATAACTCTTATTCTATCTCTATTAATTTTTACAATTCAATGACAGGCTGGTCATCAGGTTTTTACGGAAGGATCAATCATTCCACTGACGGCGGTGTAAGCTGGACTAATCAGATCAGCAATACCGATGAACATCTTAATTCTGTATTTTTTCTGGATTCAATAAACGGCTGGATCGCCGGTAATTCAGGTGTAATGTTAAAGACAACAAATGCAGGGATACTCACAGGATTTACAAATCAATCAGATTACATAGGTAAATATTCCCTTACTCAAAATTATCCGAATCCGTTTAACCCAACTACGAATTTGGAATTTGGAATTTCGGAATTGGGATTTGTTTCATTGAAAGTATATGATATTTCCGGAAAGGAAGTTGCTACATTATTAAATGAAGTAAAGCCTGCAGGAAATTATGTCGTGAATTTCAACGGTGCCAATCTGTCAAGTGGAATCTATTTCTACACTGTTAAATCCGGGGATTTTATATCAACTAAGAGAATGATCCTTCTGAAATAGTTAGTAAAGTTAACAAATTGTGACAATCCCACAGGGATTGTATATCCATTTTGCCCACTTTTTTGTAATCATTCATAAAGAAATTAACTGTTTCATTAGCGCTTGATTTTTATCTGACACATCCGAATAGAATCCGGCTAAAATCAAGTGTGAATGATAGTTATTAGTTAAATTTTTAACCCGGTCGGATTGATAAATTCGATTATTTTTTACCCGTCAGAGTCTCAGCTCTTATAAATGTGAACTCTGACGAATACTTTAAATTGCCGGTTTTAAAACAGACACAAAATTATTCGCATTATTCTGAGCGATCAGTACATCAGTCAGATCTGAAATATTATCCCCATTTACATCTGTAACGAAGTATCCTGCTGCAAAAACAGTTGCGTCGTTATATATCTGAAGTACATCTGTCAGATTTATAGATTCATCCTGATTTACATCTCCGCTGTAAAAAGTATATTTCCCTTCTTTGAGGATCATATTATTGCCGTAAGCTTTGTTTAAAGAAGTTGTGAAATTGTAAGTAGTAGTCATGTTGGATGTTAAAGTAACCGGGTCTTTACTCCATGTCTGTATACTGTTTCTGTGTCTTACTGAAATATAATAGTTACCTCCCGGCACATTCGTAAATACCAGAGCTGTACCGGCGGAACTCAGTTTGACCATTTCTGAAGCTATTATATTGTACGGAGAGACAGAATTATGAAGTGAGACTTTTACCGTATCACCAATCAAAGTCGCTCCGTCCCAGAAGCCTTCCATAAGTGCAACAAGATTAAGATTAAAAGGCGGACTAACTGCAGTGAAATTTCCCACCATAGATGGATGGAATAAACATATGTAAGTGTAAGAACCGGGAACAGTTATAACATATCTATACTGAGTATTTGAGCTGTTGATTTGATTATTCCAGGACGGGGCACCTGAAGGACGCGAAGTACCTGCGGAACCATCATTTGTTGTTGTATGAAATCCGCTCACATACTGCCATTTAATTGTATCTCCGACTGTTACACTTAAATTCGATGGAGTAAATGCGAAATTCATTACACTTACGGTATGTGTAGTAGAATACACTTCAGAACTGAATATTGTTAAAACATAAATCAAAATCACACAGGTACAACTAAGTATTCTTCTTTTCATTTTTTTGTTTTAGGTTAATTGAATAATTTTATTTAAAATAATTTCTATTTTTTTCTGTTTAGAATTTTTTCGTACATCTTTA
>JAGQWH010000073.1 GCA_020437545.1 Ignavibacteriota bacterium | reverse complement strand
GGTTAATTCATAATAAATTTTATGAAATCAATATATTATTGTAATAAGCAAATTTAAGTAAATTAAATTTATTTTGGATTCTAATAATATACCTCGCTGCTTGCAGCGAAGTTATTCATTCTGAAAAATTTATAATTATTAATTTATAATAAACTAATGCAGATAGAAAAATTTAACGAAACACTGGAAATATGGATAAACGAGCTGAATAAATTTTCATTCGAACAGCTTTTAAAAAAGCCTGATGAAAAAAGCTGGTCACTCGGGCAGGTATATATGCATATCATAGAAGAAGCTAACTGGTACAATGATCAATGTAAGTTAGCATTATCGGATATAGAAAATACTGACAAACCGCTGTCAGATGATGCAAAAAAATTATTTGAAGCGGGATCCTTTGCAGATAAGAAAATTCATGCAGACCCGGTGATATCTGAAAATGTAAAACACCCCTAGAGCATCGAACAATTATCAGAAGATCTATACAAAGTGAAAATTTCGACAAATGATCTGTGGAATAAAATAAATAATTCTGAAACAAACGGAAGATCAGAGTTTCCGGGTTTGGGATATTTCAATTGTTATGAATGGCTGCAATTTTCCGAAATGCATATGAGGCATCATTTGAGACAGAAAGCAAGAATTGAGGAATTTTTAAATATAAAATAAATGAATAAAAATTTTAAACCCGAAGGTTATAATTCAGTATCACCGTATTTTATTGTTAACGGGGCTCAGAAATTTATTGACCTGATGAAGCAGATCTTTAATGTGAAAGATCTGAGAAAATATGAAATGCCAGACGGAACGATCATACATGCTGAAATTCAGATTGAGGATTCCGTAATAATGATAGGTGATTCTTCCGAAAGATTTCCGCCAAATACTCATCTGATACATGTATATGTAGAAGATGTAGATGAGACATTCCGAAAAGCATTAGCTGCAGGATGTACGTCTGATGATCCGCCAATTGTGAAAGAAGGCGAGCCGGACAAGCGCGGAACATTCAAAGATTTTGCAGGGAATTACTGGTCGGTCTCTACACAGCAGTAGTTTGTTAAGTCAAGATAAAATAATAAAATTCCTGTAGCAGCTAATTTGAATAAACTATTAGTAACCGAATCCGGAAATCCAGAAGTCCGCTTTGAAGATAAGATCTTAGATTTAGATTTAGATAATAATAAGAGAATAGTTGAAAATGTATTTTATCTTACAGATTACATCTGCTATTTTTTAATGCTTGATATTTCTTTTACCAAATTCTAACTTACTTAAATAGGATTCAACTGTAAAAAGAACAAAATTGATTTAAGAGTCTTGCCATACAATACTTGATTTATTTACCATTAATAATCATTTATAATCATTTAAAGGAGAAGGTTATGTCAAAGAAAATACATTTCACATTCATACTTCTGTTTCTCACAATTTCTTCCGGTTCTATTTATTCACAAAGCAGTAAGTCATACAAATATAAACCAATAGCAGGCTCAGAGACCGGCAAAGCAAATATAAATTCTCAACCTTCAAAAAGTACTTATACAGAAGACAATAAATTTCAACGGTATACTACTGAAGGTGGTTATCCCGTAGAGTTCTCGAGTTTTTATTTATCATCTTACTATGATCATCAGTCTAACGGATCTCCGAATCAGATCTGGCAGGATCCGTGGAATCCTGAAAATGTTCACACCGCTGTAATGGTTTTACCGGTATTTGGCGGAACAAGATCAGTTTATTATATACCCAGCACAGACAAAGGTTTAACCTGGACTAATTTTGGCAGCATAGATAATGCCGAATCAGGATATCCTTCTATCAATGGTTTCAGTGATGGCTCTGCAATTATAACAATGCAAACTACAGCCGGCGGAATATCTGTTGCCAGGAGTCAGGTATTTACTGATATTGGCCCGGTATTCGGTTCATTCAGCAGATTTGATCCGGGTCTATCAGGAGCGAGCTCACTTATATGGGGAAGACTACTTGCTACACAAAACATTTCAAATCCGAAAAAATGGATATTGACTGCTTCACAAAATGCACCGGACGGCGAAGCTTATACAATTACACAATCAGATCTAATACCTCCCGGAGCATTCAGCCAATGGCAGAGTTATCCGGCGAATAATTCAGAGCAATATTGTTTAGCTATAGGTGCGGACGGTAGAATTGGAAATGCATACATTGCCCGCGGAGCTGCTGATCTGGGAGATGTTATGTTCAGGGAATCTTTTGATCAGGGATTGACATGGACTGTACCGGTTAAGATCTTTGATGCGAATTTAGCGAGAGATACACTGAGTGCCTTTGGCGGGATCAGTATGGTTTATCTGGGAAATATTCCTTGCGTAACTTTTGAAGTTTCAGTTTTTGACGGAGTAAACTTGTATCCGGGATCACCGAGTTATATTTATTTCTGGAAACGGGATTTAAATTACGGATTAGCAGGTAAAATTGCAGGACCTGACAACGTTCCTTTTTATCCTAACACCGGACCTGAAGATTCATACGGCGGATATACATCTCTTTGCAGACCTGTTATCGGTAAACCGGATAATTCCAATTCAATGTTGTTCATAGCTATGAATGCTGCTACTTCACAAACAGCTTCCGATTCCAATGTTTATTATGCAACTTATTTTATGGCTTTTTTTGATAATGGAAGTCATTGGACAACCCCGGAGAGAATTACACCTCAAACTCCATTGAAAGATTACAGGTATGTAAGCATGTCAACGACAAATTCACAGAATGAGGTAAATAATGGATGGATAATTCAAATGACAGTTCAGACACACGATTATGCAGGTACGTTCGCGCCAAATCAACCACCGGGACCAAGTGATATACAATCAATGAGGCTGGATTTTAGTTTGTGGACTGCTAATTCAGAAAATATAAAAATTCCGGAAGGTATTTCATTAAAACAAAATTCTCCTAATCCATTTAATCCTGTCACAGATCTTGAATTTAAGATCTCGAAAACAGAATTTGTTTCTCTGAAAGTTTATGATGTTTCAGGAAGAGAAGTCAAAACAATAGTAAACAAAGAACTGAATGCGGGAAATTATAAATATAGTTTTGATGCTTCGGGACTTACAAGCGGTATTTATTTTTATACATTAAAAACAAACGGAAGTAATATTACAAAGAGAATGCTGCTTCTCAAATAATATAATAGGGTACTCAATTTTCTTTCTTTATATTTGCAGGATAAATCCCGTGAGACTCTTGCGGGAAGTAATTGATTTGATTCATTTAAACACTAAATGACCAAAGTTATTTCCATTCCTGTTATACAAATTTCTTCATGAAATAGAACTATTGTTCTGATAAAAATTCATCTGCTTTTCAGAAATTTTAAAAAAATCAAATTAAATCCCTGTTTATCCAATTTTATACTATGATTGTTTTTCCATAATTAGTAACTTAAAAACCAATGTAAATTTTTGTATTCATTAAAATCATAAAGTTTAAATGAAATTGATCTCATTTAAAATTTAACCAACTAAATATCTTTTATTAATTAAAACAGACTAATGGAAATTAAAGAAATCAAATTAGGAAACAGCGGTTTAAAAGTATCCAATCTTGGACTGGGCTGCATGGGAATGAGTGCATTCTACGGAGAGACAAACGAAACAGAATCTCTTGCTGCCATAGAGCTTGCTCTTGAACTTGGAATTAATTTTTTTGATACTGCTGAAATTTACGGTCCATTTAAGAATGAAATACTCCTTGGCAAAGCAATGAAAGGAAAGAGAGAAAAATTTATTCTTGCCACAAAGACAGGAGCAGAGGTAGGTGATGACGGAAGTTTTAAAGGTGTAAACGGAAGCCCGGAATATATTAACAAAGCAATAGACCGGTCATTAAAACATCTTGAAACAGACTACGTCGATCTGTACTATATCCACAGAATAGATCCGAATGTACCTATCGAAGATACTATCGGCGCTATGTCAGAAATGGTTGCAAAGGGAAAAGTCAGATATATAGGACTCAGTGAAGCAGCTCCGTCAACAATAAGAAGAGCGCATAAAGTGCATCCAATATCAGCATTGCAGACAGAGTATTCTTTATTTGAAAGGTCAATTGAGGAGAATGGTATTCTTGATACGATCAATGAACTCGGGATCGGATTTGTTGCTTATTCGCCGCTCGGCAGGGGATTGCTTTCAGGAGAAATAAAATCGCCTGATGATTTTGCGGCTGATGATTTCAGAAGAACCGATCCGAGATTTCAGGGTGAAAATTTCAAAAAAAATCTTGAAGTCGTGGAGCAAGTAAAAAAACTTGCCGAGTCAAAAGGTGTAACTCCATCTCAGCTTGCATTAGCCTGGGTTCTTCAGAAAGGTTTTGCGGCTATTCCGGGCACTAAAAGAAGAAAGTACGTTCAGGAAAATGCCGATTCAGTGAAGATCCATTTATCAGATGAGGAATTGAAATCACTGGAATCTATTGCACCAATGGGAGTTGCTGCCGGTGAAAGATATTCAGAAGCTCAAATGAAGTCGCTTAATAAATAAGTTTTTAGAATGTCGAAAGTTTAAAAATACAATCCGTGAATTTTCAGGAATTTATCTTAAAACAGAAATTAAAATTCAAAACGATGACTCAAGATAGCTTTCATAGAAGTTTCAGGACAGTTAGAATTACTATTAACTTATGAACTCTTTGGTCGAAATGCAGTGGCACAATCAGGAAAGCAGTAGTTTCAATATAATAATCCGTTAGGTTTATTTTTCCTCAGTCAATCAAAGTAAATAATTTATTCACAGTCTTTGATCCTTAAACATATATGTTCTTTGGGAAATAAAGCTAAACTCCCTGACAAGCCCATGTAATTTGAGAAACTCACATTTTCCGATTTATACATTTAATTTGATACATCTGAAAAAATAAATATAGTAGTTTATTTTTGTTTTCAAAAAACATCTTAAATCCATAAACTACTATATTTTTTTAAATGAGTTTCTTTAAGTTGGTTACTGGGATTATAATGATACAGGTAATTAAAACAAAATCAACACATTGTGCAAATAGACCCTAACGAAAAAGAGGTATATATTGAAAGGAATTTCTTCTCACAGGATGTTCCTGTTGAAGAAAGAACCAATGTTTTTAATAAACTGTTTTTTCATTACAAGAAAGACTGGCAGGGGTCTTTTGGACTGATGCTGTTTTTAAGTGTTGGCATTGCATGCCTGGGTCTTTCGGAAGACTCAACAGCAGTAATAATAGGTGCAATGATAATTGCACCACTGGGACAGCCGATCATTGCGCTTGGCGGAACCATTTCATTAGGTTGGGGCAAACAGTCATTCCGGATGCTGAAAATAATTTTTATAGGCACGATCAGTACTCTTGCTGTGTCTTTTATTTTTGGATTTATTCTCCCCAATGATACACCTAATCAGCAAATTTTAATCAGAACTTCCCCGGATCTACGGGACATGGGAATAGCAATATTAGCCGGAGCTGCCGGTGCCTATGGTTATTTCCGCAGTGAATTTTCCACCATATTATCAGGTGTTGCAATTGCTGTAGCTCTTGTTCCTCCGCTTTGTACTTGCGGATTAATGCTTGAACAAGGTCATTTCATTCTGGCAGGCGGAAGTTTTTTGTTATTCATTACCAATTTTATAGGAATAACTTTCTCCGCACTTCTTCTCTTTTTTCTGTTAGGTATCAGGCACAAACGCAATTTGAAATGGTTTTACACAGGCACTGTTACCGTAATTCTTCTGGGCACTTCTGTTATTTTCCCACTTGCTTTGAACTATAAGAATTTTAGTTCAGATGCTCAATTTCAAAGTTCTGTATATGAAAAAGCTGGCAATGTTTTTGCACATTCAAAAAACTCAACTGCTATCAAAGATCTTTCAATTCAGGGGACAGGAGTTATTATTACAATTGATCCATTCCCCGTTGACAAGAACGAAGAAAAAAGACTGATAACCGAAATAGAACAAACAACAGGGTTGCAGGTTTTTCTTAAAGGATCCTCCAAATGACAATTTTATTAAACAGAGTCATTACGGACAGATTTAGAAACATCCTCCTCCATATTAGAAAGCTACAAAAAGTAGGGTAATGCAGGGAAAATTGAAATGATATAATATCAAAGCTTTTTATTGAATACAAACAAGAAACTAAGTTTACCGGAAGTTACGTCAATGGCAGTAGGAACAATGATAGGTGCCAGTATCTTTTCTATTTTTGGTTTAGGAGCAAAGATTGCAGGAAAGGATCTGCCGGAAGCATTTATTCTTTCAGGTATGTATGCTTTGGTGGTAGCTTATTCGTATGCTATTTTAGGAGGCAAAATAATATCTAATGCAGGTCCGATCGCATTTATAAGGAAAGGATTGGGAGATAATATTTTAGTTGGAGCATTAAGCATACTAATGTGGATAACTTATGTAGTTTCTATTTCACTTTTTGTAAAAGGCTTTGCAGGTTATTTACTTCCTTTTATAAACATTGATTATACAGCCTTCAATATCGGAATAACTGAAGTACTTGTTTTAGCATTTTTTACGGCACTCAATTATTTCAGCAGTAAAACAGTTGGGAAAGCAGAGTCTTACATTGTTTTATTCAAGTTGTCAATTTTATTGGTTTTTATTTTAGCCGGATTTATGTCCATCAACTGGGAAATGGTAAAACCGGGTTTTGATGCGAATCATACAAAGGGATTATTTAATGCATCCATAATATTTTTTCTGTCCTATATGGGATTTGGGCTGATCACGAATTTTTCCGAAAATGTAACAAACCCAGGAAAAAATGTTCCCCGGGCAATATTCATCAGTATCTTTTTTGTTATGATCTTCTATGTACTTATTTCAGTTGTAACAATAGGAAATCTTCCATTAGCAAATATTATTGAAGCTCAGGAGAATGCGCTGGCTATTGCCGCAAAACCTTTTTTAGGTAATTTTGGATTTATCCTTATCACGATCGGAGCATTATTCTCGATCTCTTCAGCACTGAATGCGACAATTTTTGGCGGCGCTAACATAGCTTATTCATTAGCAAGGTATGGGGAGTTGCCAAAATTTTTTGAAAGAAAAGTCTGGTTCAAATCAACAGAAGGTTTAAATATTACAGCAGGGCTTGGTCTTTTATTCGCATTATTTTTTGATCTGAGTACTATCGCCTCAATTACCAGTACAATTTTTACAGTTATATATATTTTTGTTTTGATATCACATTTAAAATTATATAAAAAATACGGCGGAAATAAGATCATCATTATTATTAACCTGCTGATCCTGTTTTCTGTGTTTATTGCATTAATGATATATCAATGGGATTCACAAAGAAGTGCGTTTTATGCAAGTTTGTTAACTTTTCCCGGAGCTTTCGTTCTTGAATATTTATTTAGAAGTTACAGATAGCCGGAAATGAAAGATGATAAGAATGCTAAGGATTATATTATCCTGTGATTTTTTATGCGGCTGATTTTTTAGTATTGAAAGTTCATTTTATTGTGGAATTGAAATTCGTATTTTAACTTTGAAATTAATTAGTTTAAGATGAATAGAACAAGAGTTTATATTGATACTTCTGTAATTGGCGGAAAATTTGATAATGAATTTAAGGAAGATACAACATTGTTTTTTGAACGACTGGAAAGAAAAAAAATAGTTTTTGTAATTTCTGATCTTCTTGAACTTGAGCTTTTAAATGCTTCATTAATTGTAAGGGAAGTATTAAACAATTATCCCAACAATTTTTTTGAAAGGGTCAATTTAAATGAAGAAGTTATTAAACTTGCTGATCTGTACATTTCATAAAAGATAGTGGGAATAGAAAGTATTGAAGATTGTCATCACATAGCAATAGATAAAATTAATAAAGCTGATGTGTTAGTCAGTTGGAATTTTAAACACATTGTAAATCGTGATAAAATTCAAGGATACAATTCAGTGAATTTAACAAATGGATATAGGAAAATTGAAATTCGAAGTCCGAAGGAGTTATTAAAAAATGAAAGCTAAAAAAGAAAAAGATTTCGATGCTGTAAAAATGATGAGGGAGATCAGGGACAATATAAGCAAAGAAACCATGAACATGAATTTTGAAGAGTTGAAGGAATATATGAACGAGCGGTTGAAGAAAGATCAGGTTGTAACAGATAAGAAAAATATTTATTTGAAATAGAATCCAATTATAGAGAGCTTCCAATTAGTTGTTTCATTTAGAGTTTAAGTATTTAAATAAGCTAGATTGATACATGTACTTCCTTCCTAATTCCAACAATAAATGATGGAAAATTCTAAGTTAATATTGAATTTTAAATCGATACTATTATTTTATTTCGTGTGTGCCCAACTTAATCACATAATAAATTATTGACAGCAAAAAACGAAAACATAAACCGGCACTTAGACCACCTCTTCAGGCACGAATCCGGTAAACTGGTTTCTGTGCTGACTCGGATCTTCGGTACTGAGAATCTGGATATGGCTGAAGATGTTGTACAGGATTCCATCGTTGAAGCATTTAAGCAATGGACATATTCCGGTATACCTGAAAACCCTGCAGGCTGGCTTTATACAGTTTCAAAAAATAAAGCGCTCAATATTCTCAACAGGGAAAAGAATAAGAGAAAGTATGCTGATGAACTGGCGCGGGATTCTGAATCAGAGAATTCCTCAGGACAGACATTAGATCATTATTTCTCAGAAGAAGGCATAGCAGACGATCAGTTGAGAATGATATTTACATGCTGTCATCCTTCCATTCCTTCCGACTCACAGGTTGCATTAACATTAAAAACACTTTGCGGATTCAGCATTAAGGAAATTGCAAAAGCGTTTCTTACTAATGATGAGACCATTAATAAAAAGCTTGTGAGGGCAAGACAAAAGCTGCGGCAGGAAAGTGTGACCTTTGAAGTCCCGGAAGGCAAGGATATGGAAAAGAGGCTTAATACCGTTCTCAAGACAATTTACCTTCTGTTCAATGAAGGATATAGCGCTTCGTCAGGTAAAGACCTGATCCGGACTGAACTTTGTGAGGAAGCTATCCGGCTGGCAAGTTTGATCTCTGAGCATGATACAATTCAGGATAAAAGCGAGGTTTATGCTCTGCTTGCTTTAATGCAGCTTAACACTTCAAGATTTTCGGCAAGACAGAATAATGAAGGACATATTCTTACCATGGCTGAGCAGGACCGTTCGGTATGGAATAAGGAATTAATGCAGGCCGGTCTCAATAATCTTGAAAGATCTACTTATAATAAAAACGTAAGCATCTACCATGTTCTTGCCGCTATTTCTGCATACCATTGTGTCGCAGTCAGTTTTGAGACAACGGACTGGAAAAGCATTCTCGCTCTCTATGACAGTCTGCTGGAGTTTGATAATTCCCCGGTTGCTTTGCTTAACAGGGCAATTGCACTGTCAAAGGTTCATGGCGCTGAAAAGGGAATTCAGGAACTTGATCTCATAAAAGACAATCCTTCCATTAAAACTTATCACTTATTCTATTCCTCACAGGCACAGTTTTACTATGAACTGAATAATTTCTCAGAAGCAGCTGAAAGCCTGAAAAAGGCGATTAAGTATTCGACATTGCCTTCAGAAAAAACACTTCTTGAAGAACGACTTAAAACATGTATTGAAAAAATAGTTACATAGGGTTGTCCCTGTTTCTTAATTTCAATTGTCTTACATATAAGAAACCAATAATTAACTAAAAATAAAAAAATGAAAGAATTCTTGTTTTTCATCATGTCAGAAGGAAAGCCTCTGGCAAATGCTTCTCCTGAAGAAATGCAGCAGCACATCCGTAAAGTCGGAGATTACATAAGAAAGAATGTAAAAGAAGGAAAGTTCCTTGGAGCGCAACCTCTTGAAAGTAACGGTATCACTATCGGTGGTTCAAAGGGAAATACTTTTGACGGTCCGTATATCGAGTCAAAGGAAGTCATATCGGGTTATTATCATGTCCTTGCAAAAGACATGGAGGAAGCTGTTGAAATAGCAAAAGCTGATCCGAGATTCGACGAGGAGAACTGGAGTATTGTGATCCGTCCGATTCAGAAAATTGAAGGAATAAATAAAGACTAAACAAATAATATTTTTACCACTAAGGCACTAAGTCACAAAGAATATTTCTTTTTTTTCTTGTTGTCCGGATTGTCCGTATGTTTTAGAAGTAAAATAATTAGAAAAGATAAATAAAGACTAATCTTTAAAGTGTAAAAACCACAAAGTCATAAAGTAATAAAGTCATAAATTCAGAAAGAATAATTCTTAAATGTTTTTCTTAGTGTCTTGGTGTCTTAGTGGTAAAATAAAAAGTAATTTAATTATTCATTAAAAATTAAAAAAACAAAATGACAGAATCAATAAAGCAATCAGAACTCATGTTAAACATGAACACCCGTCTATTCAATAATTCACTTGAAGGCGTGACAGAAACACAATCAACAGAAAGGATCAGCGATCACAACAACTCGTTGATATGGCTGGCAACTCATACAGTATGGGGACGTTATCTCACCTGCAGTGTACTTGGCAAACCGCCTGCAAAAAATCCTTATGAAGGAATGTTCGAAAATTTCAAACCATTTGATCCTGAAGATAAATATCCAACACTTGAAGAAGTGAAAGCAGAATGGACAAGATCATCGGAATTGTTAAAAGAAGCATTAGAGTCAGTTACCGAAGAGCATCTTAAAGGTAAAGGTCCATTCGACAATCCAATTGGTGATTCCACTAACGGCGGAACACTTGCATTTTTCGTTCAGCACGAAAGCTTTGACATAGGACAGATGGCATTGCTTAAAAAGTATTATACTAAAGAAGCGATGAAGTATTAAAGATTTATAAAAGATTTAAGTTGATCATAAAGGACTGTTTCTGATTTAAATGTCAGGAAGAGTACTTTCCTTTTTGACAGGCAAAAGTGAGAATTCGTAATTATTGTAATTTTCTAAAAATTTATTTTGTAGAGAGTATTTCGGGATTGAAAATAAAATTGAATTTTTGTCATAATTTGGTTTATTTCTATAAAATTAATTCAGAGCATTGTCAAAATATTGTCAAAACTGTAACGCACAATTATCAGGAAATTTTTGCAGCAATTGCGGACAAAGATCCGATACGCATAAGATAAACCTTCACTTTTTATGGCATGATATTCAGCACGGACTTCTGCACGTCGAAAAGGGTATTTTGTTTACGGTAAAAGAATTATTTACAAGACCAGGGCATACGATCAGGGAATTTCTGCAGGGCAAACGAGTAAATCATTTCAAACCTATTTCGCTTGTTCTTGTACTGGCCGGGATCTACGGATTGCTGTCACATTATTTTGAAATTAACCTTCTGTCCAATAACATCGAAATTACAGGCAGCGGTGAGAAATTTGAACAGGCTAAAAGCACGGTTGAAAATATGAGCACGTGGATATCTCAGCATTATTCAGTTTTTGCTTTGCTGCAAATACCCGTTTTTTCCATAGGAACATATTTATGTTTCAGAAAAGCCGGTTACAACTTTATTGAGCAAATAGTAATAAATGCATTTATTACCGCACAAAAGTTAATTGTTCATATCGTACTTTTTCCTTTCTATTACCTTTTCAATAACACACCTTATCTGAAAACCACAGCACGTTTAACAGATGTCATTGGATACGCAATAGCATTCTGGACAATTTTTCAGTTGTTTAATATGTATGGTTATTTCCAGAGAACCTGGAGAACTTTGTTGAGTCTTATCATTCCGCTGATCATAGTTTTACTGACCTTATTATTACTCAGCAAATTTATATTAAACTGATGAAAGCAAAATATTTTTGATTATGCATTTAAATTTGTGCTAAAAAAAAAATTTTAACGACAGAATTTTTCATATATGATGCAAATATAATGACCTGGTGAAGATATTTTATATTTCAGGCAATCTTTGGATTAACCTGTCTCACTGGAATATTAACTTAAAAAAAATATTTTGAATCTATTTTATCTCTGTTCTAACTTTGTTCTAACTCTGCTTTAACTCTAAGAAATTCAGAAGTATTTGTAAATATTAAAAATTAATTATTTTGATAATTGTATATTTTATAATTGGTCTGATACTACTCATCCTAACAGCTATTATCATTGGAAAAATATTATTGTCTGTTCAATTCAGGAAAGAAGTAAATGAACTTTTCTCACATTCAGAAAACAAATCCGCAAAAATTTTTCAGCAAAAACAAATTGAAGATCTGCCTGAACCGGTAAAACGATATTTCAGTCATGTATTAAAAGATGGACAGCCTTACATCAGCAGTGTAAGAATTAAACATGAAGGACAATTTAAGGCAGGTATCGATAAAGACTGGATAGACATAAAAGGAGAACAATATGCCTCTATGGAAAAACCCGGCTTTATCTGGAAAGGTACCACTTCAATGTTCGTAGCCAGAGATATGTACATTAACGGTAAAGGTAGACTTGTCGTATCACTCTTATCAATGTATAAAATAATGGATGCCAGAGGTGAAAATTACAATGAAGGCGAATTGCTTCGCTGGCTTGGCGAAAGTGTTTTGTATCCGACTAATTTGCTTCCTGATGAAAGGCTCGAATGGACTCCTCTGGATGATTCTTCTGCAAAACTTACTTACAAATATAATGGACTTTCTCTTTTCTTTAAAATTACATTTAACAATTCAGGTGAGATCACGGAGATGGAAACAAAAAGATATATGGACGAAAAAAATCAGGAGACTTGGGTAATTAAGATCGGAAACTACAGGGAATTTAATAATGTACTTATTCCGACAAGCTTTGAAGTGATATGGAGACTGGAAAAAGGTGATTTCAGCTATGCAAAATTTAATATGACGGAAGTTGAATACAATAAACCTGAAAAATTCTGATCATACACTGGAAATAAATTCAGCAAACAGCTGCTTGCTATGCACTGTGTTTAAAGGATCTACGAATATAAAAAATGCACATATGAAATTTATGACAGGAGAGTAAACAACTAAAATGTCCTACCGAAAACGAAAACATGAAAATAAATTATACACCGGTCGTTCATGCATAAATCCGCTATAATATCGTTAAGAAACTTAATATATTTTTTATAGTATATTAAAGCTGATTTATTTATTTTGAAAAAACAAAAACCGGAATCTTTATTTACAGAAATACGTGAAATATATCCTAATAAGATTTCATTAATAAAAAAAACAATAATGGTAACAGTAATTGTTCAACATGAAGTCAGCGATTTCACAGAATGGAAAAAGTTCTTTGATGCTGACGAACCAAATCGAGCTAAAGCAGAAGTTAAACTACCAGGACTCTACACATCTGTTAATAATCCAAATGATGTAACTATGATCTTTGAAGCTCCCGATGCAGAAATTTATTCTAAAATGATGAGTGACCCTCAGCTGCAGGAAACTATAAAGAAAGCCGGTGTGGTCAGCTCTCCTAAAGCTTCAATACTTAAAAAGCATTAGAAAAACATATTCAACACCAATAAGTCCGTTTGATATTGTCATTCGGGTAACTTAAAAGATATTGAACTCCAGACACTAAGGAAATCAAATCCATCAATTTCCCATAGTACTTTCAAGTCTTTGGGTGATTATAGAATGGAATTATCCAATAATTAAAAAAAAATAAAATGAAACTAGGTACATTATCAGTAAGCCTTAATGTGAAAGACATTAACGCTTCAAAAAAATTTTATGAGAACCTCGGATTTACAAAATTCGGAGGTGATGAAAAAATGAATTATCTGATAATGAAGAATGAAAATTCTCTTATTGGACTTTTTCAGGGAATGTTTGAGAATAACATTCTTACATTCAATCCCGGCTGGGATGAGAATGCAAAGGCTCTCGAATCATTTGATGATGTAAGGGAAATTCAGAAAATACTGAAAGATAAAGGTCTGGATCTGAATACCGAAGCAGACGAGAGTACAACCGGTCCGGCAAGTATTGTTCTGACAGATCCGGACGGGAATGTTATACTGATCGATCAGCACGTTTGAGGACTTTTGATTTTTGATTTTAGATTTTTGATTTTGAATCTTTGATTTTGGATCTTTGATTTTGGATCTTTGATTTTGGATCTTTGATCTTTGATTAATGATCTTTCATTTAGGGTTGCTATAAATCAATGCAGATTGCTCTGATAAAAAAAATGTTTCTAAATTAATATTCTAAAGCGATTCAAATACAGTATGATTAAATATTTCTCAGTAATAATTATTATGCTCCTGATTCCTTTTTCACTCTTTGCACAGGATAGTTATTCTGCAAAGATAGACAGTTTGATGAAGGCTCAGGCAGAAGTAAACCATTTTAACGGGAACGTGCTTGTTGCACAATCAGGAAATATAATTTATCAGAATTCTTTTGGGTACAGAAATTTTGAAACTAAAGAGTTACTTGATAATAATTCCGTATTTGAGCTTGCTTCAGTATCTAAGCAGTTCACTGCAATGGGAATTTTACTTTTAATTGAAAAAGGGAAACTGTCTTTATCGGATTCGCTAAGACAATTTTTTCCTGAATTACCATACTCTGATATAACAATTCAGAATCTCCTTACACACACTTCAGGATTACCGGATTATATGGAAGCTATGAATGCGAAATGGGATCACAAAAAAGTAGCATTCAATGATGATGTCATAAAGTTTCTTGCAACCGAAAAGATCCCTGCAAATTTTTCACCCGGTGAAAAATTTGAATACTCAAACACTGCCTATGAAATGCTTGCTTCTATCGTAGAAAAAGTTTCCGGGCAGAGTTTTAAAGATTATATGGAAGAGAATATTTTCAGACCATTAGGTATGAACAATTCCCGTGTGTATAATACCAGAAGATCTTCCTATGAGACAATACCAAATTATGCATATGGATTTGTTTATTCCGACAGTTTAAAAAAATATATTCTGCCGGACAGTATTCCGGAGCTGGATATAGTTTACTGGCTGGACGGAGTTCAGGGAGACGGAATTATAAATTCAACAGCCGGCGATCTGCTGATATGGGACAGGGCTTTGAAGAATAATGTTTTGCTGAGTGAAGCAATGCAGAGTGAAATGTTCAAACCTCAGTCAGTAATAGATTCGTCGGCAAAAATGTATTATGGTTACGGTGAATTTCTTTTTGAAAATAAATACGGAAAATCGATTTATCACAGCGGAGGTTGGCCTGGATACAGTACAATATTAAAAAGGTTTTTATCAAATGATGCTACAATAATTATTTTGTCAAATAATGAATCTGATGTACGGGGTATTTCTGAAGGGATTACCGGGATCCTGTTTGGTGATGAAGTGATATTTCCTTATGTGCATAAAGCTTTAAATGTTGATAAGGAAATTCTGAAGAAATATGCCGGAAGTTATACAGGTGTGAATTTAAAAATCGATATAATTTTTAAAGACGGTAAGCTATACCGGGATTATGAATCACGCCCTGACATTGAACTGATACCTGAGTCCGAAACAAAGTTCTTTTACGAAGATGGAAGAGACTTACAGATAGAATTTCAAACCGGTCCGGATTATAATATTGAAAAGATATGGCTGATCTCAGGAGGGTTAAAGACTGAGCTTAAGAAAAATTAATTAATTAATATGGAATCCATGCTTTGATGAGAAAGAAAACCAGGTGATCTTTTGATGATGTCAGAGTTGTCCGGGATTTGGAATTACATTCACTGTGACGGATTAATTTTTTTTTAAAATGAAAACACGGAAGTTTTAAAATTTCCATTGCCTGATATTCAGGTAGTAAATTTTGGAGATAATTCCATTGATCTGATTATATATTTCCGGGCTGATAATAGTAATTGGCTGGTAATAAAAAGTGACGTTATGACTTCTATTTATAAAAATCTTAATGAAGAAGGTATAGAAATTCCATTACCTCAGAGAGATCTTCATATCAAATCAGTTGATGAGGAAGTGATGTCTGAAATTTCAAAAAAGGAAACAGGAAAGAAGGAATGATCAAACTTATTTTTTTAAAAAAATTAAACAGATAGATAATAACTAAATGAACAAGTCTGTAAAAATTAATATCATTAGTGAGAATGTTAAGCTTAATTCATATTTTTATGAAGGCGAAGGTAAAGGGAACAAGCCGACATTGATATGGCTTCACGGTATCCCGGGTGGAAAGGAAGAAGGCAAATCAGAATTTGCTATCAATCTGAATAAAGCCGGAATTAATGTTCTGAGATTTAATTATCAGGGAATATGGGGAATCAAAGGTGAGTTCATACTCGGCAATGCTTTGAAGGATCTCAAAGCGGTATTTGATTTTTTGACAAAGAAAGAAAATATAAGTAAGTATAAAATTGATACAAAAAAAATAGTGACGGCAGGTTACAGTTATGGAACAGCGGTTGCTATGATAGGAGCATTGTATGATGAACGGATTCAAAATATTATTTGTATTGCTCTCTGTGATTATAGCTATCTTGGTCGAGAATTTATGAACCCTAGTTCAAAGATCAGGGAATTTCTGGAAAATGCTGTTGATGGAGTCTTTTCAGACAAGAAAATTTATAAACAGGATCCTCATCTGTTTCTGAGAAATTTATCTGACAATGTAGCTAAGTATGATATTGTCAGACATGCAGAAAGACTTCTTCATAAAAGGATTCTGATGATCTCAGGTTTTAATGATGAAGTCTGTCCTGTTGAAGATCATTTGTTCCCGGTATACAGAAGACTCAGAGAGCTTGAGCATAAAAATTTAACAGCAATAATAAAAGAATGCAATCATGCCCCGCCTCCTGATCTGGAGAAATTAATACTGAAGTGGATAAAGAGTATTAAATAAAAATTTTGTAATTGCTTACAGAGATCTCCACAGAAGATAATTCAATAGTTATTTAAAATGATAAATCTTATATTTTCCACTGATATTTAATCCGAACCCTCATCTAACTTTTTTTCTTATTGTAAATTAATTGTTTGAAAATGCGAAAAATTTATTTACTCTTTAGAGAAAAAAATAATTAATTACCAGCTGTGTATGAGGGATAAATGAAATTAATTAATCTTCACTTACCCATTTAATCGCATCATTTAATTCATCATTCTTGAAAACTTTTATATCGCCGGGGATCAAATGTCCGAAGAATTTAACCATTGAGTTATAATGATCATGATCAGAAACGAATGCTATTCTTTCCCATGCTGTAAAATGTTTTATTCCAAGCATAGTATCATCAAACATTGCTTTTGCATCAAATCCTTTAAAATCTTTTCCCATATGATAAATGAAACGGACCTTTTCATGGTTTTTGAGTTTTTCTTCGACAGCCGGGATAAGAATATTTTCGTAATCTGATCCGGTGATTTCACCTTCTCCTGTAACGCCTATTACATTATCAGGCAGATCTTTCATTAATTTTAACATGACTTTATATTTTAATTTTATAAATGAATGAGAAAATTTACTTATAAAATGTAAATCTTTTGATTAAAAAATAATCATAAACAAAAATTTCTTAAAGTCAAAAATAACCAGAATCTAATCGCTTAGGTTTAAATTCCC
>JAGQWH010000072.1 GCA_020437545.1 Ignavibacteriota bacterium | reverse complement strand
ACTGGTCATCGGATTGCTGATCTCGTATTTCTTTTTTGTTTAAACAGTGTTGGGTATTAGGTATTGGGTATTGGGTAAGAAAATTATAACTATTTTTTAATACTTAATACCTAATACCTAAACTGGCATAGCCAGAACCAAAAAGTTTTATTAATTTTGTATAAAATTTTACTATACAAATATATGAAAACAGATTTCCTTACAAAATATTCAAGCAAAGTCACTGGAACAATTAGTTGTATTGATCGCATTATTATCAGTGGTACCCTTAGTCGATGGGGTTATTCTCATGAAATGCAATCATATTTATTTACTAACAACATCCGTGTTTTCGATTTTCCTAAATTTGGAAAAGAGTGTAATGATCAAATTAGGAATCAAGTTGAATCAATTGCAAAACAAAATAATGTAGCTATTGAGCACATACGAAGTCCGCAAAAATTCAATAAGGAATTAAACATTAAAAAAATAATTGAAGAACGAGGCAACCATCCTGGCATTGTTCACATTTATACTTCAATGGAAATAACTGATTCATATATGCCGCACTATGACAAGGCAACCAATAAAGCTACATTAAAAATAAGAACTACCAAATGTAGTCACTATTATATCTATTTTATCGATAAATATCTTGGTTTAGGTTTCCTTCGCATTCCAACCTGGCTGCCATGCCGGGTACAATTTTATTTTAATGGTCATAATTACTTAGCATACAAGCTTCAAAAGAACAACATTGATTTTGAAATGCAGGATAATGTTTTTACAAAAATATCTGATTATCAAAAAGCTCAGAAACTAAGTGATAATCTAAGAGCTGAAGATTTGCATCAATGGCTTGATAAGATAATAAGCCAATACATACCATTTCTGGAACAGACATCTCAAGTCTATCGGTGGACACTAACTCAAACAGAATATTCGACTGATATAATATTTAAAAATCCCGAATACTTCAAAGTCTTATATGAAGAAATAATCTTAAAAAGTATTCATTCGGTAAAGCCGGAAAATATTGCAACTTTTTTTTCAAGGAAACTGGCTGCAAATTATACTCAGGAAGTAGGCACAAAATATAATAAACAAATTCAAGGAACCCGGATTAAGCACTTTATGGGTGCAAATAATATAAAGATGTATGATAAAGCAAACAATGTTCTGCGAGTCGAAACAACAGTTAATAATATTACTGAATTCAAAGTATTCCGCGAGGTGTTGACACAAACCGGACAATCTGTCAAAAAATTTGCAAGTATGAAAAAATCCATATACAGTTTGCATGACTTAACTAAACTTTGTCAATCGTCCAATGCGAGATACTTAGATTTCATTTCCTCTTTCGAAGATAATAGTCAAGGAATGAAAAACCTTCAGAAAATATCCAGGAAAGAAACTGACAATAATCGTTCGTATAGAGAATTTAACTTCTTTAACGAAAATGATGCAGAAATATTAACTGCATTAATGTCAGGGGAATTTAATATTAACGGATTCCGGAACAAAAATTTAAGAGAAAATAAAATATTAAAGAACAAATATAGTTCAGCTCAGATGAGTAGAATTATAAAAAGATTGCATGTTTTTGGTTTAATAAAAAAAATAAAAAATTCATTTAAATACTATTTAACAAAATTTGGTAAAAAAGTAATTACAGCAGGTTTAATTGTTAAGGAATTTAATATCATCCCTGCATTAGCAAAATAATTTTCTTACCATTTTGAGATTAATTTAACTTGTGATAGACTAATACCTAATACCTAATACCTAATACCTAATACCCAATACTTATTAACTACTAACTATTAACTTCAAAAACAGTATAACTTGTATATTCAATTTAATATAGAAAGTCTGAATATTCATTACTAAATTAAAAACAAAAAAAACAAATGAGCATATTTTTTAAAGCAAGAAGCGGTAACTTTACTCAATCAATAGGTTTACTACTTATCAGATTCTCACTCGGTTTTTTATTCCTCTTTGCAGGAGCTCGAAAAGTACTTAATTTACAGGATTTTATCTCTTCAGTACAGGGCATGGGACAAATGAATGATACACTCGCATTCGTACTTGCATTCATACTGCCTTTTATGCAAATGTTATTCGGAGGTTTACTGATCATTGGATTATTTACTCCGATAGCGGCATTCTTTTTAGCCTGTATGTCTTTATCCTTCATATTTGTACTCGGTGCAGGTAACAGTGAACTGCCTTTCAGTTATAATTTTGTATTCTTTGCAACATCGGCGGCGCTTATGTTTACTGGCGCGGGTCTTATTTCTTTCGATGCCCTCATAGACAGAGATAAAGATTCAAAAGTAAATATTACAATCGAAAAGGATTACACTTATCCGCAGACAAATCCGGAAAACAAAAAAGACAGCAAAAAGCCAAATGAATCTGATGCGATCTATGTTGATGAAAAGGATATTGCAAAAGGTGAAGATGTTAACGGATAAGAATGGTTTGGTAAATATTGTTTTATGAGTAAACTTATAATTCATAAAACTGCACAGGAATATCTTTATCTGAATCATTCGTTTCTTATGGAAAACGAACTTGCTAATAATCTAACATTGGGAGTCACGCTTAGCCTTGAAAACAAGAATATTGAAAATCCTGATCACAGATTTATTTCTGTTGTAAATAGAAACGGTAAAACAGAAGCAGTATCTGTAAACATCTCTCCCCGCATGATGATAAGCGGAAATCCAAATTCCAAAAATGCAATAAAACTCATCAGTGATTATTTTAACAATACAGGTTTTCCCATAACAAGTATAATCGGTGAAAAAGGTTTACCGGAAATGTTTGCAAAAAATTTCTTTAAGAATAAAACATCAGGCAGAGATCTGATCGTTCATCAATTAACCAAAACAAATGATTTAAAACTCAGCTCCGGCAGACTTGAACCCGCAAATGAAATCGATCTTCCTAAGCTTGCAGAATTCAGGTATGGATTTGACATAGATACTTTCGGATATTCAAGATCTGATAAGAATAAATTATACTCAGAAACGGAAGTTAATATAAAGAAGAAGAATCTGTTTGTATGGAAGGACAATAGAGAGATCGTATCAATGGCTGTAATAATGAGGAACACTCAGAATATTGCGATCATAGGAAGGGTTTATACACCTAAAGATTTAAGAGGAAAAGGTTACGGCACATCTATAGTTCACTCATTGAGCAATGAAATTCTGAAAAGGGGATTACCTGTCTGCGCATTGTTTACGGATAAACTGAATCTCACTTCTACAAAGGTTTATTACAATGTCGGATACAGGCCTGTAATGGAGTTTACGGATGTTTATTTTTAGGATTGATTTATTTTTTAAGTGGAAAATAATCGGAACGATTATAGTAGAATGCTTATTCCTAATAACCTGTACTGAATTAATAAAAACTATGCCAATTAAACTAAAACTTGAAGGATAACAATATGTCACAAACATATCACCGAAATCAGGAAAACTTAATGCAAAAATTATCCATAATTAATTCAATAGTTTTAATAAGCCTACCTTCAGTTACACATTGTTTTGACAGTAATCAAAGATATTTAATACTGGATTTTATTGATTCTCCTACGGTAGGTATATTTAATGTCACCTCCCCTTTGGATGCTTATATAGCTCCTCCGGGATATTATATGCTATTTCTATTACAGGATAAATCTCAAAGTAATTCGGGCGAAGTTAGAATACCTTCTGTTGCAAAGATAATAAAACTCGAACTATGAGATTGTTAAAAAAAATAATCTCATTTGCATTATTGTCTCTTTTATATTCAAATAACTTAATTTCTCAAGTTTCTATTGAATGGGCAGAAAGATACAATAATGGAATATCGGGTAATAATGGACAAGCAATAACCTCTGATGATTCAGGAAATGTTTATGTCACAGGTTCCAGCTATTTTAATATAACAAATAGGGACATGGTTGTGCTTAAATATTCATCATCGGGTTTGAATAAATGGGTGAAAAGGGAATTCGCAAGCAGATTTGGATCAGATATTTCCGTTGATAAATTTTACAATGTTTACGTAGCTGGAGATGGATTGTATAAATACGACATGGACGGAAAATTATTATGGAATAGCCCTACCCCTGTTGGTGGGGCATTTTATTATATTTCTTTAGATGATACTGGAAATGCTTACGTCGGAGGGTCAATGAGCGGCGGATTTTATTTTATTACAAAAAAAATCAGCCCTGATGGTGTAATTCTCTGGGAAAGAACATATAACAATCTTGATTATAATGTAGTGAGAGACCTTACTTTAGATAATAGCGGCAGTGTTTTAATAACGGGTCAAAGTTCACAAACAGGGAGTTTATATGATTTTGTAACCATAAAATATTCGAATAACGGTGATCAGCTTTGGCTAAGAAGATATGATGCAGGTAGTGATGATATACCTTATGGAATTGCTTCAGATAATTCAAACAATGTTTATGTAACAGGATGGAATAGAAATAAGACTAATGATGCACTTACAATAAAGTATTCACCTGAGGGGGATACTTTGTGGAAGGCAATTTATGACAGCGGAGGCGAGGATGTAGGATATGATGTTGCCGTAGATTCGCTTGGATGTATTTATATAGGAGGTCTTACTTTTGGAAACAGTTATCTAACATTAAAATATAATAATGAGGGAAATCTTTTGTGGTCAAGAGTTCAACCGGGATTTCTAATTGGTCCTCCGCATCCTGTAATTAAATTAGACAAAGAGAGAAATATTTACATGTCTTATGTCTCAAGACCTTCAGGAAATAATTATAACTATGCTGTAGTAAAATATGATAATAACGGAGTACAAAAATGGATAGCTGAATATGACAATAAGGGAAACTCTTCAATTAATTATATATATGATCTTGCTTTGGATGAATATGCTAATGCTCTTGTAACAGGTAGAAGTAATGGTTCTATTGCCACAGTTAAGTTCATTCAAAATTCGACTTCAATAAATCCTGAATTAAGCATCCTTCCGTTAGAATACAAACTTGAACAGAATTATCCAAATCCTTTTAATCCAACAACGCAATTGGAATATGAAATTTCTCAAATCGGATTTGTATCTTTGAAGGTATATAACTCTTTAGGATCTGAAGTAGCTGTATTAGTAAATGAAAGAAAACCTACCGGTAAATACAATGTGATGTTCGACGGAAATAATCTATCGAGTGGAATTTATTTTTACAGACTTTCTGCAGGAGATTTTTCTGAAACGAAAAGTATGATCCTGCTGAAGTAGTTGATTGGTTAATTATGTTAATTGGTTAATTGGTTAAATGGTTAAATGGTTAAATGGTTGATTGGTTTAATTTTGTTATTAGTCGATTGTATATTTTTGTTTAGTGCATAAAAGAAAGCCCAGTGAAAATTAATTCACGGGGCTTTTTTAACTATAAGTAAATTTCTAACTTAATTAGCTTAATCAAAAATCAATAATCAAAAATCCCAAATCCCAAATCCCAAATCTATTTAACGATCAGACTCTCTCTCTCCGGTCCCACACTCACATACTTTATCTTATACCCGACCAGCTCTTCAATTTTATTCACATACTTTTGTGCTGCTTCGGGGAGTTCGCTGAACTTTCTGCATCCGGTTATATCTTCCGACCAGCCATCCATTTCAATATATACAGGTTTCGCTATTTCAAGCTCAGGAGTCAAACCGAATTTATCAGTAAGTTTACCGTTGACATCATATTCAGTACAAATCGATAATTTTTTCATACCCGAAAGGCTATCGAGTTTTGTTAATGCAATCTCATCGACACCCTGCACCATCGCTCCGTATCTTGTTGCTACTGCGTCAAAATGTCCGATACGTCTCGGTCTGCCGGTAGATGCTCCGTACTCCATGGCAATTTCCCTTAATGATCCCGCTTCTTCATCAGGCATTTCAGTTACAAACGGTCCGGCTCCTACACAACTCGAAAATGATTTCATCACGCCAATAACTTTATCTATTCTCTTATTAAACAATCCTCCGCCAACCGGTGCATAAGATGCAAGCGTGCAGGAAGAAGTAGTGAAAGGATAAATCCCATAATAGATGTCTCTCAGAGATCCAAGCTGAGCTTCGAATAATACTTTCTTTCCGTTTGCCGCAGATTCTTCCAGCAGGGAAGTAGTATCGCATACATATTTCTTGATTTTGCTTCCGTATTTATCAAGCCACTGCAAGACCTTATCCGGATCAAGCGTCTCATTTGAATTATAAATATTTTTGAAAAGTAGATTCTTCCATTCAGCCAGACCGTATATCCTTTTTTTCAGTTCATCGGGATAAAATAACTCTCCGACCTGAATGCTTTTCTTCATGTATCTTTCCCCGTATGCATAAGCAATACCGCGTCTTGTGGAGCCAAATGCAGCTCCGCCAAGCCTGTCTTCCTCTAGATTATCTTCCATTCTGTGAAACGGGAAAGTGATCGTAGCTCTGTCGGAAACCCTTATGTTGTCAACGCTGATACCGGCTTTTTCGAGTTCTTCAAGCTCTTCGGAAAGCGATTCTATATCTATTACCATTCCCGGTCCGAGAATATTGATCACGTTTTTATTGAATATTCCTGAAGGGATAAGATGAAGCTTATAAGTCCCGAATTCGTTCACGACTGTATGACCTGCATTATTACCGCCCTGATACCTCGCGACTATATCGACATCCTGAGCAAGATAGTCAACCATTCTTCCTTTACCTTCGTCTCCCCATTGAAGACCAACCAAAACTGTTATGTTGTTTGCCATTATTATATAATTAAGATTTTATTTACCGAACATAAAAAAATCTTCAATCAGGATAAACCGATTTGAAGATTTTTTATTTTAATATAAAACTTCTGTAATTCTTCTATTGCAATCCGAATACACTATCCAGTTTTGTGAGTTTGAAAATTCCAAGGATCTTTTCATTCGTATTCTTTATCTCAAGATTACCGCCAGCATCTTTAATTTTTTTAAAACAACTTATCAGAATTCCAAGACCTGAACTGTTAATGCTTTCCAGTCCGGACATATCAAAAGTAAAAGAATTTATACCTTCGGTCATTTCCTTATCTACAAGACCTTTAACAGTATTGAACTGATCAAGACCCAGCAGATTCTCGTTTATTTCAATAATTGCTGAACGATCTTCTCCCTCTCCGGAATATTTTATGCTTATATCAGGCATTTACTTTTTTTTGTGTATTTATTTTACTTCTTTGTTTTACAGTCTTTGTACTTCCGAGTGTCTGTCCTGATCTTAACTTCCAGTCTACAACAAATGCACTTGCTACGAATACGGATGAATAAGTTCCTGTAATAATACCGACTGCGAATGTAAATGCAAAACTTCTGTTAACTTCACCACCGAATAAGAACAATACAAATACTGTAAGAAACACAGTACCACTTGTAATAATGGTTCTGCTCAATGTAGCATTAACACTCTTATTCATCACATCAATTATATTCTCATTCTTATAAATTTTCATATTCTCTCTGATCCTGTCGAATACAATAACCGTGTCATTTGATGAAAATCCGACAAGTGTAAGGAATGCCGCAAGCATCGACTGGTTGAATTCAAGTCTGAGACCGGGGAATACAAAATCAGCAATGGCAATTATAGCAATAGTGATCAGTACGTCATGGAAAAGAGCAACTACAGCGCCTACAGCAAACATAAACTGGAATCTGAATGAAAGATATATCAGAATCGCTATAAGAGAAAATAGAATTGCAAACAAAGCATTTCTTCTTAACTCAGCACCGATCTTTGGTCCCACTTTATCTGATCTGAGAACTTCAAAATTGTTACCGGGAATATTCTTTTTAATCCCTTCCTGAATCTTATCCGCTACAAGAGTTCCATCTTCCTGCATCGGAGTTCTTAAGAGAACATCCTGTTCAGTTCCCATTGTTTTGATCTCCATTCCCGCAAAACCTTCTTCATCCATAGCAGTCCGGAGATCTGATATATTAACATCATTCTCAAACTTAAGCTGAAGTTCCGTACCACCGCTGAAATCAATTCCAAGCGGAATACTTTTTGTAGTAAACAGTATTATGAATCCAAAAATTATGATCGCTGCGGAAACCAAATAGAACTTTTTTCTTTTCCCTAAAAAATCATAATTTGTATTTTCAAAAAGTCTCATTCTTTATATATAAAATTTTTATTTCTATTATGAATTAAAATTAACCGAAACTTACTTTCTTGCCTTTTTCGATCATGATATCGAAAATATAATGTGTAATAACAATAGCTGTAAACAGGTTAGCTATCAAACCGAAAATCAAAGTTAATGCAAATCCCTGAATTGGTCCGCTTCCAAACTGATAAAGGATCACACCTGTAATTAAACTTGTCAGGTGAGAGTCAATAATAGCTGAGAAAGCCCGTTTATAACCAAGATCTACTGCAGTTCTCATTGGTTTACCGGTTCCTAACTCCTCACGGATCCTTTCAAAAATAAGAACGTTTGTATCTACCGACATACCTATGGAAAGAATCAAACCTGCAATACCCGGCAATGTAAGAGTCGCTTTAAGCGAAGCCATAATTCCGAGGATAAGCAGAAAGTTGATCATCAATGCAACGTCTGCGATAGTACCACCGAATCTGTAATAAACTATCATAAATAAAGCTACAAGTATCAATGCCGCTAATGAAGAAAACACACCTGAACGAATGGAATCTTCTCCGAGTGATGGTCCGATCGATCGTTCTTCAATGATCTTGACAGGTGCGGGTAATGCACCGGCTTTTAATACGATCTCAAGAAGCTTTGCTTCCTGTACGTCAGCCATTCCCTCTATCTGAGAATTACCGCCTGTGATCTTATTTCTTACTACCGGCGCTGAATAAACAACATTATCAAGAACAATAGCGATTCGTTTGTTAATGTTTGCTCCGGTGATCCTTGCCCAGTCTGATGCACCTTCGGAATTCATTTCCATTGATACCATAGGAGTATTGCTGGTCGGATCAATATTGGATCTTGCATCGGTAATAACTTTACCTGTCAGTTCAGGATCTTTCTTAACAGCATAAAGAATATGAATCTTTTCACCGCCTGATTCAAAAGTCCTGTTGGACCATGCAAACTGAATATCTGAAGGTAAAACAGCTTTTACATCAGGTCTGTTTAACAATCTTATTATCTTTTCTTTATCGCTGTCTTTTACATATCCATCGGCTGTTCCGCTTTCCTGATTCAAAGAAACAAGAGTGAAGAAAGGATATTTCTGTTTGAATTCTTCCTCTGTCAGTTGTGTGCTGTCAGGAGCAGCTTCATCAGTCAGTGAATCTGAATCAGCTAAATTGGTATCAGTTGCATCTGATACGCTTGAATCGGTTTTATCTGATTTCTTGGTAGTATCTTTAGCCTTATCTTTATTTTTGTCTTTAAGAGAATCTTTCGCCTCTGTAATACTTGTCTCTTTTACTTTATCTTTTATAGAATCTTTATTACTTGCAGCTTCTTTAGTAACAGAATCTTTGACAGTTTCAGTAAGTGATTTGTCTTCAGGAGTTTTTTCACTTTCGGTTGTCAGTGAATCGGTATCAGAAGTTGTAGTATCTCCAACCATTACCTTGTTAATTTCTTCATATACTTTTACAACAGATGCAGGATCGTATATAAGTTTAAATTCAAGCAAAGCGGTTCCTTCAAGAAGTTTTCTTACTTCCACTGGATTACTTACTCCCGGAAGCTCCACAATGATACGGCTGTTACCGATCTTCTGTATCTGCGGTTCGGCCACACCATACTGGTCAACTCTGTTCCTTACGATCTCAACAGCTCTGTCGAGAGAGTTGTCAATTTCCTTGGAAAGCTTTGCTTCAATATCGGCATCACTGTCTCTTAATTCTCCGTAATAGGATTTAAGACTCTGACCCTTATCGTTAAGCTTGACCTTGAATACTTCCAAGATCTGTTCTTCGTTGTTCTTTGTTGCTTCTTTTACTTCTCCGAGTATGACAGTAAGCTGTTCGTCTTTTTTGTTAGCCATGTCCTCAAGAAGTTTTACAACATCCACATCCATGACCACATACATACCGCCCTTTAAGTCCAGTCCGAGTTTAAGTCTTTTTTCCCTGGCACTGGTAATGCTTTGATTGTTCTTATCCAGAAAATCAATGCTGTCCTGCCCGGAAAGTTTGCTCAGCTCTTTGTTAAATTGGTAATCCTGATAAGTCGGGTAAAGGAAGTATAAGGAGAGAATTATAAGTACAAAGGTAATTACAATTCTTGAAAGATTTTTCTTCAATATTTAGCTCCGTAAATTATTAATTATTGTCTAAAAAGGTTAAAAAATACAGTCTTCAATATACTTCTATTGCTTAGAAATGTCAATGTATAATATAGAATAGTTGGAAGAATCTGATAGTAGATATTGCTTTTAACCAAAAAAAATATGATTTAAAAAAATATTATAAAATATATCAGATATCACCTTTTATGGGTCTGATAGTTATATCTTCGATGAGTACTTTTCTTGGTTGTTCTGCTACTGAAACAACAATTTTAGCTATATCAGTCGCTGACATCATGCGGTGTTTATATTTCTGACGTGATTTGCTGTCCCACATCGGAGTTTCGACTGCTCCGGGAAGGATGTTGCTTACCTTTATATTAAGATTCCTTACTTCTTCTCTCAATGAATTTGATAAAGCGAGCAATCCGGCTTTTGAAGCCGCATAAGCTGCACTGTTCTCGAATGCCGTATTTGCTGCAACTGATAATATGTTTATGATCTGACCTTTTTTATTCTTTATCATCTGAGGTAAAACGGATTTGATACACAAAAAAGCACCTCTGAGATTGGTATCAAGCACTGTATCAAAATCTACAGTTTTTGTATCCATTAAAGATTTAAAGACCGTAACGCCGGCATTATTTATCAGTACATCAATCTTACCGTATTTTTCCCTGATCCTCTTACTCGTTGCCATAATACTGCGCTCGGACATTACATTGCAAACAAAAGCCGCTGCCTCACGTTCGGCATACTTGATCTCGCTGACGATCTTGACAAGTCGTGACTTCCTCCGTCCGGAAACGACAACAGTATAGCCTGCTTTGGAAAACTCATTTGCAAGTTCCTTTCCAATGCCCGTCGATGCTCCCGTGATCCAGATGACTTTTTTGTTCATTTTAATAAGTATTGTGTATTGAGTATTGAGTATTGAGTATTGAGTATTGAGTATTCCGCCACGGCGGAGTATTAGGTATTAAGTAATAGGTATTAGGTATTAAGTAATAGGTATTAGGTATTAAGTAAATAAAAATAATTCGTAACTCGTAACTCCTAACTCCTAATTCCAAATTCCTAATTCGAAGAGTATTCTCCCCAAACTTCCCTCAGCGCATTTGATATTTCACCAACAGTCGCATAACTCTCAACCGCCTCAAGTATAAACGGCAGAAGATTCTCGTCTGTCAAGGCTTTTTCTTTAATATCTGAAAGCGCTTTTTCAACTCTGTTATTATCTCTTTTTTCTTTCAGCTTCTTAAGCTTTTCTATCTGACTTTTTCTTGCTGTCTCATCAACTTTGAATAAAGCAAAATGCTCATCTTTATCATTTGTGAATTCATTAACGCCTACATAAATTATCTTCTTTTCTTCAAGTGCTTTCTGATATTCATAAGATTGTTTTTCTATCTCACTTTTCTGATAACCAAATTCTATGGCTTTTAAAGCACCGCCGAGTTCGTCTATCTTATCAATATATTCCATTACTTTCTTCTCGATCTCATCTGTAAAATGTTCGATCAGATATGAACCACCGAGCACATCCGCGCTGTCAGCAACACCGCTTTCGTAGGCAATGATCTGCTGAGTTCGGAGAGCTGTTTGAACGGACTCTTCTGTCGGAAGCGCTAACGCCTCATCTTTACCGTTTGTATGCAGCGACTGACATCCGCCGATCACAGCTGCAAGAGCCTGTATCGTTACTCTTACTATATTGTTGTCGATCTGTTTGTCTGATAAAGTCGAACCGCCTGTCTGTGCATGAAATCTTAACTTAAGACTATTTGGATCTTTTGCTCCGAATCGTTCTTTCATAATAGTCGCCCATATCCGTCTGGCTGCCCTGAACTTTGCTACCTCTTCAATAAAATTATTATGAGAATTGAAAAAGAATGAAAGACGTTTTGCAAATGCATCCACGTCAAGACCTTTGTCAACTGCTGCTTTTACATATTCAATCCCATCGGAAAGTGTAAATGCAACTTCCTGTACCGCGCTCGAACCTGCTTCACGGATATGATATCCGCTGATCGAAATAGTATTCCATGACGGAAGATTCTTACTGCACCATTCAAAAATATCTGTGATAAGTCTCATAGATTCTTTTGGCGGGTAAATGTATGTTCCTCTTGCAACGTACTCTTTTAATATATCATTCTGGATCGTTCCCGATAGTTTTGTAAGATCGGCATTCTGCTTTCTCGCAACTGCAACATACATAAGAAGCAGAAGTGAGGCAGTAGAGTTGATCGTCATAGACGTCGTAATATCATCGAGCTTTATCCCATCGAATAAGGTTTCCATGTCTTCAAGAGAGTCTATTGCAACTCCGGCTTTACCGACTTCACCTTCGCTCATCGCGTCATCACTGTCATAACCTATCTGAGTGGGCAGATCAAATGCAACAGAGAGTCCGGTCGAACCTGATTCAATTAAAAATTTATATCTTTTGTTGGTCTCTTCTGCTGTTCCGAATCCGGCATACTGTCTCATAGTCCAGAATCTTGTCCTGTACATTGATTCATGAATGCCTCTTGTGTAAGGAAACTTTCCGGGATCGGCATTTTTTGTACCTTCCGTTAAAAATTCAGGTACGGTTATTCCCGAATCTGTCTGAAATGTTTCTTTTCTCTGTTTGATATGTTTTTAATAAAGTTATCTTAAAATACTTTTATCCGATATCTGATAATAATTACGTGACTCAGCCGAATAAAAACCCTTGTCATTCTTATCCTGAGGCAATACTATATCCCAGGTATTCTTCTCCCAGAACTGCGGTTTTGTCTCCAGTTCGATTCTGTATGTAGAATCATTTACCATCGTAGATGTGTATTTTGATTTATGTGACTGATTGAATGTAGGTCCTCTGACTATATAATAAAGAGTATCAACTTCAAAGCCCGTAATAAAAGCCAGTGAATCAGCATCGTGATAATATACATTTCCGGCGAATGGATTCTGATTCTTTCCGCAACCTGTAATAATTAAAAAAGCTATTACTGCTGAATACATAATAAGATTGATTTTTTTCATTTATGAAAGTTAAAAGTTGAAAGTTAAAAGTTGAAAGTTAAAAGTTGAAAGTTAAAAGTTGAAAGTTGAAAGTTAAAAGTTAAAAGTTAAAAGTTAAAAGTTGAAAGTTTAAAGTTACAATCCGCCGGGGCGATTTGAAAATAATATTCATGACATAACTATACCGCCGTCAGCAATAATAGTCTGACCTGTTATATAACCGGCATCATCCGATGCAAGAAATTTTACTACATTTGCTATATCACTTCCGCTGCCGAATCTTTTCATTGGGATAGAATTCAGATAGCTTTGCTTTACTTCATCAGTCAGTTTATCTGTCATTTCTGTTTCAATGAAACCCGGAGCTATCGCATTTATATTTATATTTCTCGCTGCAAGTTCTCTTGCAGCAGCTTTAGTAAATCCGATCACACCTGCTTTTGAAGCCGAATAATTTGTCTGACCCGGATTGCCCATTACTCCTGAGATAGATGTAATATTCACGACCTTTCCGTAACGCTTGCTCATCATTCCGCGTGTAACTGCTTTTGTCATATTGAACACACCTTTAAGATTTGTATCTATAACAGCTTCCCAGTCTTCCACGCTCATTCTCATAAGCAGTCCGTCCTTTGTAATACCGGCATTATTGACGAGTACATCGATCTTTGTATGCTCTTTTACAATAGCATCAACCATCTCCTGAACAGACTTTTCATCTGCAACATCACACTTGTAATGTTTTATATTTTTTGAATTAAAATATTCTTCGTCAATTGCATTTTTGTATGTAACAATAACTGTCGCACCCGACTCAGCAAATGACTCAGCAATAGCTTTGCCGATTCCCCGCGATCCACCCGTGATCAGTACTAATTTTTCTTTGAAATCGTGCATACTGGTTAATTGTGTTAATTATGTTATCCGCCGCGGCGGAGTGTTAATTATGTTAAGTTTAAAAAAAACCCGTAACTGCTAACTCGTAACTTTTAACTGATCTTTATCTGGTACTTTCTCTGATAATTCTTCTTAAAATGCTCATTCAAAAAATCATATCCGTCATTTCCCATAATGTACTTGATCTCTTCAGTCATTGCTTCGAAAACAGTCTGAGTAAAATTTTCTTCATGACTCTGACCGCAGTAATCAAGTCTTTGAGAATGATCATCGTCATAAGTAAGTACATTATCAATAATAGTGAGAGGATACATTACGCAATACTTCGGTTTTATGGTCCATTTGGGAAGATCATTTTCGACAGCCATTACCTGGAGTGAACAATATCCTCTTTTATCTTTGAATACACATTGGGTAACTCGCTGTGAATTGTCATAGAGTTCCGTCCCGATCGCAAATCCCGACGGAAAGTCGCTGTCTTCTTCGGGTTCGGTTTCAAACCATTGGGATGTATCTTTGATCTGATATTCATCCATAACGTCCTTGATCTTGTCTTCATATTTCATGATCTCAGGCTGAAAGTCTCTGTCGAGATAGACACCCCAGTTGCAGCATTGTCCGGAACAGATATTCATATCACATCCCGCTACAAATCCTTGTGTGAAAATTATCGGATCAATTTTCAGATCTTTGTATTCAATGTAATTGTTTACGTTCGTTTCCTCTGTCATTATATATTGTATTTTAAAAGATCTTCTGCAGTGCCGATGTTGTGAAGCTCGCTTTCGGGAGCAATTCTTTTAATGAGACCTGTCAGAACTTTTCCCGAGCCGATCTCATAAAATTTAGTAATATTCATATTCTCAGTCATATTTGTAATTATCTGCTGCCATTTTACAGAGGCCATAAGTTGTCTGAATAATGAATTTCTTATGATGTCATGATTAACAATTGGTTCAGCTTCGACATTAGTATAAATCGGAATGTTGGCATTTTTAAATTCCATTTTATCAATGGTGACTCGGAGTTCTTCCGATGATGTAAGCATTAGTTCGGAATGAAATGCGCCGCTGACGGGAAGCTGCTTAACGAGTTTGCTGTTGTACGGATCTTCCTTAGCGATCTTCATAGCTCTCTGAACCGCTTCGACATCGCCTGAAATTACTATCTGCCCGGGAGCATTATAATTTGCCGGCTGAACTATCTGATGTTCTTTTGCTTTTTTGCAGATCTCATCTATCTGATTTTCATTAAGCCCTATAAGAGCAGCCATGGTGCCGGGTCTTTTTACACCTGAAACTTTCATCAGTTCACCGCGCTTTTTAACAAGTCGCAGACCATTCTCAAAGTCAATTGAGTTTGCATAAACATTGGAAGTATATTCGCCGAGAGAGTGTCCGGCTGTTGCATCGGCTTTTATTTTATCGCCGATAAGTTGAGTGAGAATGTAAGAGTGAACGAATAAAGCCGGCTGTGTTATGTGAGTCTGCATCAGAAGATCAGAAGGACCTTCAAATGAAATCTTACTAAGTGGCATTTCCATGATCTCATCAGCTCTTTTATAAATATCTTTCGCTAAATCAAATTTCTCATAAAGATCTTTTCCCATCCCGACAACCTGCGAGCCCTGACCGGGAAATACAACAGCAGTTTTACTCATTCAATTAATTAAAATTTTAAAACAGAATTAGATTTCAAATTAATTAAATTAAGTTGTTAAATCAATTTCAGAATGAATGAAAATATTTGATAATTGATAATTGATAGTTGATAATTGATAGTTGATAATTGATAATTGATAATTGATAGTTGATAGTTGATAATTGATAGTTGATAGTTGAAAGTTTTATGTAAATCAAAAATCAAAAATCAAAAATCAAAAATCCTTATCACGGTTGTGTATAAAATCTTCTGTATTCGCTTGTACTCGAAAACCAGTTTGCATTATTAAACTGATTACCTGCAAATTCATTCATTGAATTATAAACTCCGGCTTTTTTTACAATCCATTCGAATTCATGATTGCTGACGGAACCAAATCCTGACTGATCAAAGTCTTTCAGTGTAAAATTATTGGATGCTGTAAAGATTCTGTAATGAATATTGTTGCTGCGATCATAAAGAAATATTTCGAAAATCCCTTTGCCGGTTCCTTCGCTGAAAGAGAACATTACAGCATCATTCACATTAGCAGCATTGTTCTCAGGGGTGATCAATTCCGGTGGTAATTTCATTTCATAGGTATTTGGTGAATTCAGATAAACCGGAAAAAATTCACCTGAATAATTCTGACCATTCCAGAATTCTTTAAGTACATAAGTTGTATAGGGTACCGGAAGCCCGGTTGGAACAATCAGATCATATAAGATCCCCGAAGCGCCTCCAAAAGAATTTGAACCGTTGATATCATGTATCTGCTTGCCGGTAAATGACAAAACAAATTCTGAACCTGTTTCATTATATTCAGGTGTCGGTATTACAGTCCCTGAGATTATTTCTTCTCCCGGATCAAACGCAATTTCAGATGAGTCAAAAGTGATATTATATATTAAACCTGCATTTATTGAGATGTCAGTCTTTAAGCCAAAATTTTCATAAGAATAGATATTACCAAAAGAATTTAATTTATAGGCTAAAAGAATGAGTTTGCCTGTTACAGGATTGATATCCTGAAGACCTACATCGAACATAGAAGTGGGTGACAGAGTGGAAATATTTGCGTATGAATTTACATATTGCCCGTCAGTAAAAATCAATTTTCCTTTTTTACCATTGGTCATCAAAGAATCAGGAACCTTTACTTTGATCGTAGCTGAAAAATATCCGCTTGTGTAATTATCCAGTGTAAAATTTATTTTATCTGTGCTTAGTTTTTTGAAAATGTAAACATTTCCTCTTGCTGAGTCCAGTATGTTAATATTGTAGGGGTAAGAAACATTTGGAATTTTAAAACTTCCATCATTTGCAGTCTTTGTTACAGCGTCGCCGATTGTAATTTTTAAATTAGCTGCGGGATAATAATTGCCGTAATATATCTTTCCGGAAACATCCGAATAGTTTACCATATTATTATCGCATGAAAAAAATAAAACAGATAAAATTACCGCAGTCAGAATTGAAAGGATTGATTTTGTTTTCATATTGCTCTCTTTAAGGTAGATTTATTGTTTGGCTAAAAATATCTTCACAATATTATCGGTATTATCTTTAATTAGCAATTGTAAAATATTGGTGATCGGGTCTGGATATCTAACAAACCTATACGCAAACCCTACGGGACGGAACAAAATTGCCGGTTTATTGTGAATTATTAATTTTAAAAATATTTATCTCAAAGAATTTAAATTTTTAACTTAATTGGAATTTACAATTAATTTCCAAAAGTTATTTTCACAAAATGAATATTTTGACCTTTGATTACATTTAGTAATATCTATAATTTGTGTAAAAATTGAGTCCCATAGGGACGAAATGTTGGTAGCAAACAAAAGAATAAATTGATCCGTCCCGTAGGGACGGAATATTGGTAGCAAAAGAAGAATGAATAGATC
>JAGQWH010000071.1 GCA_020437545.1 Ignavibacteriota bacterium | reverse complement strand
CCAGACTAACAACTTTCAACTTTTAACTTTTAACTTTCAACTTTCAACTTTTAACTTTCAACTTTCAACTTTTAACTTTCAACTTTTAACTTTTAACTTTCAACTTTCAACTTTTAACTTTTTATGTTGGCAAAGTTACTCATTACAATTTTCTTTTTATAGAATAAAAAAATTATTTTTTCCTGTTTGAAAATTTTCAGAGATTAAATTCACATTTCAATCAAATTATATAATATTTATATTTGTGTCTCAAAAATACCAAATAACGGGATGTGGCGCAGCTCGGTAGCGCGCCTCGTTCGGGACGAGGAGGTCGCTGGTTCGAATCCAGTCATCCCGACGTATTCAATTTTAAATGTTAAATGTTCAATTATAAATTTCGATCTTGCAGGAAGTTTTTTACTGCGGTCATTGCTGCTTTTTTGCTGTCGAGCACCTTGTATTCCCAGCAAAATGGCACTTCATCGGAATCATCTTCCGATACGATAAAAGAAATTACAATTCTCCACTGGAATGATCTGCATGCCCGGAATCTGCCTTACAGGGTTTCAAAAAAAGATACTTCTACGGGTGAGAGTAATTCATATTATATCGGCGGTACTTCCAATATGCTCGGTTATATTAAAATGCTCAGAGACGAAAACACGCTTTTGCTTAATGGAGGTGATGATTTTCAGGGAACACCGATCTCTACTATTACCAGAGGCAAATCTCAGATCGAACTCTTAAATCTTTTTGATCTTGATGCTTATACTATCGGTAATCATGAATTTGATTATGGTATTGAGGCTCTTGATTCAGCTCTTGAAATTGCAAACTTTGATTATCTGTCCGCTAATGCCTTAAGAAAATCAAATAATAAAACATACGGTTTACCTTATTTAATAAAAGATGTCAACGGTGTGAAATGCGGTATAATCGGTCTGACAGCATTGGATCTGATGACACTGACCCTTCCTAAAAATGTTACTGATATTCAGATGCTCAATACGGATTCTGTCATTACCGCAGGAATAGAATATCTTAAAAATGAAAACTGTGATATAATAATTTTACTTACCCATATCGGAATTGAGAACGATAAAAAAATTGCCAAAAACTTTTCAAAAGATATTGATATCATAATCGGCGGTCACTCTCATACTCCTGTTTTTAAACCTTTCTTGGAAGATGGCGTCATAATCGGACAGGCAGGATCTTATGCAAGATGGCTAGGTAAAATTGATCTGACAGTGGATATTACCAAAGACACCATACTCGGATATAAAGGAAAACTGATTGAGACGGTTATGGACTCTGCAATATATGACAGAGCGGCTGAACTGAAAGTGGAAGAAATGGTTGAATCAATTCAGGGAGATCTGCTTAAAGTGATTGGTGAACTTAAAACTGACTGGAAAAGGGGTTTTACCACCGAGAGTAATCTTGGACAATGGGAAGCTGACGCCGTGAGAAATAAAGTCGGTACCGATATTACTTTTCTGAATTCAGGCGGTATCAGAAAAGATCTGCCAAAAGGAGATATTACTGTCGGAGATATTTGGGAAATCAATCCTTTTGGAAATACCATAGTTACTTTTGAAGTTACGGGAAAAGTTCTGAGAAAAATGTTAAACAATAATATCAAAAGCAGAGTAATAGAAATCGAAGAACTGGGAGCGAGCGATATGATAATTCTCTCGGGTTTAAAACTTGTGTATGATTCAAAAAAAGTTACGGATGAAGAGAATGAATATATTGTAAGCATATCTGTAAATGGTGAAGATCTTGATGAAGATAAGTTGTATACTGTTTCGACTAATAATTATGTAGCTTCGCAATTCAATAAATATTTCGGAGAAGTAGATGAAGAAATAAAGATAACTGATACAAATATTATTGACAGGGATCTGATCATTGAGGCAGTTGAAAATCAGAAGGTGATTGATTTCGTTCTTGAAGTAAGGATAGAGGATCTGTCCAAACAGGAAATTAAAAATTAAACAATTAAATATATTATGGCAGAGCAGAGAATCGTACATTGCGTAAAACTTGATCAGGACTTACCCGGGCTGGATAAACCGCCAATAGGCGGAGAGCTTGGGCAGAAGATCTATGATAATATTTCCAAACAGGCATTTAAAATGTTTGCCGATCATTTTAAAATGATCGTGAATGAATACAGACTTGATCTGACCTCGCCGGCAACAGATAAGGTATTTGAGGAGCAGATGCAGGAGTTTTTCTTCGGCGGAGGGATTAAGCTTCCGGATGAGTATGTGCCGCCGGCGGAGGGTAAGTAGAACGGTTTTTAAAACCGTTCTACCTGCAGCGCATCAGACTAAGCGCTTCCATTTCATCCCAACCCCTGAATCAGGTCTCCAGAATCAGGTTTCCGGAATCAGGATCGTATTCTACCCGCATCAGAAACTAATCAAATTATCTGATTGTCTGATCATTGTGATCAATATAAGCCGGGTTTGATAAAAAAACAGATTTATGTAAAGAAGAGGCTGAATTTCATTCAGCCTCCTTAATTTTAAATATGAACCTAAAAAAAATAACTATACTTTTCATAGCAGGATTTATAATCGCATCTGTTTCTTGGAAAGTATATGATTATCAGACAAATAAAAAAAATTATAACACCGAAATAAACGAAAAAGAAATACTCATTCTTGACAATCTGTATGTATCCTCAGATAAAAATATTACATCCTTTAAAGAGCTGCTTACGGAAAATCCGGATAATGCCGATCTTCTTATAAAACTCAGTGCAGCTTATATCCTGAAAGCAAATGAAACAGGAGATCCTGAATATTATACTTTAGCAGAAGAGTCATTAAACAAAATCATAAAAAATGATCCTGAAAATTTTCCGGCTTATGCGATGCTGGGAGCAGTTTACAATTTAAGGAATCAATTTATTAAAGCATCTGAATTTGCTCTGAGATCTCTTGAAATAAACCCTTACAGTTCTTTTTCCAATGGAGTGCTTGCAGATGCTCAGACAGGTCTCGGAAAATATGATGAAGCGGAATTGACCATTCAGAAAATGAAAGACAAAAAACCCGATCTTGCCGCCTATTCGAGGATCTCGTATATCCGTGAACTAAAAGGTGATACTCAGGGTGCTATAGATACAATGAAGATAGCTATATCCTCCGGTTTACCTTCTGCTGAAAAAACTGCAAGATGCAGAGTTCAGCTCGGAGATCTTTTTTATAATAAAGGAGATATCGAAACTGCCGGGCAGATCTATGGTTTTGTATTTAAAGATTTTCCTGAATATGCTCATGGATATGGCACGATGGCAAAGATAAAGATGCATAACAATGATTATCCCGGAGCAATTGAGCTTTATAACAAAGCACTTGAAAAAAATTTGTTGCCCGAATATCTGATCTCACTCGGTGACGCTTATGCATTATCGGGAAATAAGGAACTGGCAGACGAACAGTATCAGAAAGCAGGTTCTCTTCTGACTTCATACAAACAAAAAGGCATGGATACTGATGTTGAAAAGGCTCAATTTAATGCTGACCTTGGCATAGATTTAAAAGAGTCTCAGGAAATCTTACAGAAAATATTAGACAACAATTCACAAAATATAAAGGTTTATGACGCTCTTGCATGGACAAACTATAAACTCGGTAATTATGAAGAAGCAGAAAAGAACATTAAACAGGCTTTGAGACTCGGTACAAAAAATCCTTTAATGTATTTTCATGCAGGCAAAATATATGAAAAAACCGGTCAGCCGGATAAAGCAAAAGAGTATCTTGATTTTGCTTTGAAGATCAATCCATATTATGAAACATTGAGTTTACAGAATTAAAATTTTGTAATCAATATGAATGTAAATTATCATTTGCTTCTCTACTGAATCCAAATATTCAAACCACATTGTATACAATCTTAATTCTATTGAATCCATTTACAGTATTGACATTAAAAGAACACAGCATTAAATTTGTTTCAACTTATTTTACAATTAACAAACCAACTTAATTAATACTAAAAAAACTCTATTGAATTAATTTTATTATTTCTATCCATCAACTACAAAACTCAGGGGGTAAATAATGAAAAGCAAAAATTTAATAGCAGTATTTTTTTTATTAATATCAGCATCAGCCGCAGCTCAGGAAGATCAGACATTCAAAAATAATTCGGATTTCTTCAGTCTGAATCTGTCAATGGGATTAACAGGCAATGTCAACTCTCAAAACATAAATACAAGTAACAACCCCGGATTCAATTTTAATATAGATTTATCCAATACACCTGTTAAAGAAGCAGGATTCTTTATTAATTATTCATCTGCATACTTTTCGGCTTACAGAAAAACTTATCCTGATATGATTCCTTATCTGAAGGACATAAATTATACTCAGATCACAGCAGGACCAAGATTTTACACAGGGAATAAAAATTCTTTTATTGATGTCGGGATTGGTTATTCCAATATGGAAGGAGACGAAGTTTTTGGAGCGTCTGTTGGACTAGGAGGTCGATTCAGAATAACTGACATCTACGCTGTTAGTCTTACCGGCAGAGTTAACGCTTCGGATCTGTTTAATGATGCTTATATAAATTATTCTTTGAATGCCGGACTGGATTTAAGAAATAATTCAGAAGTTGCCGGAAAAAAATCGAACACATATAAGGGAGTATTCTCTTTGGCAGCTCTCGCCGGATCGAATGGAAGCAAATACTATTATAAGGGAGGGAATTCTTTTGGCGGAGAATTGTCTTACGGAGTAGGAAAGAATACCACTCTATTAATAAATTATATTTATACTAAAAAGTTTGAAAATTTTTATCAGACTGCAAATCAAAAAATAAAATTCTCACAATCAGAATTTACCGGAGGAGTCAGATATTATGTTTATGGTGATAATCTCAAAATATTTATAGAAGGATTAACAGGTGGATATTTCGTAGGCAAGGATTATAGTGGAGATTTTCAAGGTTCAAGAAATTACAGTTATTTTGGCTTAACTGCCGGCGGCGGTGTTGAAATCAATCTGATCGATCAGCTCTCAGGTTTGATAAGATTAGATGTAAGTAATTATTTCAGTAATTTATCAAGCCGGGATTTCTTAGGTAACTCTAATCTGGGATTGCTCGGCGGATTGAAATATAATTTGTAAGTGGATTTTTTAAGTCCGGGATATTTATAATTCATATCCGTAAAGTTCTTTTTCAATCTCAACTATCTCTCTGAGCTGATTCAAGAACCACTTGTCAATTTTAGTTGTGTTATATATTTCATCTATAGATGCATCCAGCAGCATCGCATAACGAAGATAAAAAATATTATCACTTCGGGGGGTTTGTAGTTTCATAAGGACTTTCAGCTTCAGTCCGGATTTCTCTTCTTCAGATAAAGAGGTAAGATATTCATATGAGAAGACATCTTTCCCGTCAGCACCGAATCCGGATCTGCCGAGTTCGAGTGAACGTATGGCTTTTTGAAATGCTTCTTTGAAATTTCTTCCGAAAGACATTACCTCACCTACTGATTTCATCTGAACTCCAAGCACGTCATTATCAGGATTAGTCGAACGGAATTTATCAAAATCCCATCTCGGAATTTTTACAACTACATAATCTATTACCGGCTCAAAACATGAAGGCGTTGTCTTTGTAATGTCATTTGGAATTTCATCAAGTGTGTAGCCGACAGCAAGCTTTGCAGCGATCTTCGCAATTGGAAATCCTGTTGCTTTCGATGCCAGAGCAGAACTCCGGGAAACTCTCGGATTCATTTCTATTACGATCACTCTTCCGTTTTCAGGATTGACCGAAAACTGAATATTAGATCCTCCGGTTTCTACACCTATTTCGGAAATTATTTTTTTAGCTGCGTCTCGAAGTTCCTGATATTGCTTATCACTTAATGTCTGTGAAGGTGCAACTGTTATGGAGTCACCTGTATGCACTCCCATCGGATCAAAATTCTCTATCGAACAGATCACAACAAAATTATCATTTACATCTCTCATTACCTCAAGCTCAAATTCCTTCCAGCCGATAAGTGACTCTTCTATCAGAACTTCAGTTGTCGGAGAAGCATCAAGACCTCGGTTTACGAGTGATTCAAATTCTTCAATGTTATAAGCAATTCCTCCGCCCGTGCCGCCAAGTGTAAATGAAGGACGTATTATAATAGGAAAGCCTGTTTCTTCAGCAAACTCTTTAGCTTCTGAAAATTTGTGTATGAATTTACCTTTAGCAACTTCCAGACCGATCTTTATCATGGCGTCATGAAACAGTTCACGGGACTCAGCTTTTTTTATTGAGTCAACTTTAGCTCCGATCAGTTCTACATTATATTTTTTTAATATCCCTTTCTCATAAAGATCCATTGCAGCATTGAGCGCAGTCTGGCCTCCCATTGTCGGGAGTATTGCATCGGGTTTTTCTTTCTGAATTATCTTTTCAATATAATAGCTTGTTATAGGTTCAATATAAGTAGCATCGGCAATCTCCGGATCGGTCATGATCGTAGCCGGATTTGAATTTATAAGCACTACTCTGTAACCCTCTTCCTTGAGAGCTTTCACAGCCTGCGTTCCCGAATAATCAAATTCACAAGCCTGTCCTATGACAATCGGACCGCTGCCTATGATAAGAATGGTTTTAAGATCTGTTCGTTTTGGCAATTTAAACTATTATGAAATGAATTTATTGAATTTTGAGAAACTGATATACTCAGTGAACTCCATTAGATGAAACTTTCTTTGATGTTATTTTTTTCCGCATATCCTCTTTTACTTCTTTCTCATGTTTCTTTATTACTTTTTTTACAAATGCCTCCTGAATATTGATCTTCTCAAATGGCTCTTCGGAGATTTTAAGTAATTCTTCTTTTCTTGTATAATTTCCATTACTTCCCATTACCCATGTTTTAGCAGTATCGGTCAGATACAGTCGGAGGATCTCTATCAGATCTTCTTTTATCCTGTTGTCTTCGATCGGAAATAATGTCTCCACACGTCTGTCAAAATTTCTCTGCATAATATCTGCACTGCCCACATATAAATGTGCATTTCCATTGTTATGAAAATAATATGCGCGGCTGTGTTCAAGAAATCTCCCTACAATACTGTAAACATTTATATTCTCACTAAGGTCTTTTATCTTTGGTCTGAGTCTGCACATTCCGCGGGTGATAAGATCGATCTTTACTCCGGCTTTTGATGCCTGATAAAGTTTCATTATCACTTCTTCATCGGCAAGAGAATTATTTTTAAATAAAATATAACCGTTATTATTTTCTTTATGAGATTTGATTTCATCATCGATCATTTTCAGCATTCTTTTTCTCAGATTCAAAGGAGCTACCAGCAGTTTCTTATAACTTCTTTGCTTCGAATATCCGGTCAGATAATTAAATAAATGTGATGAATCTTTACAGAAATCCTGATCAGCCGTGAATAAACCGAAATCAGTATATAGTCTGGAAGTAGCTGAATTATAATTTCCCGTGCTCATGTGAAGATACCGTTTCATGCCTTTTTCTTCCTTACGTACTACTAGCGCCATTTTACAGTGTGTCTTCAGACCGGCTACTCCGTATATCACATGCACCCCGGCATTTTCAAGAGACTTTGCCCAGATGATGTTATTCTCTTCATCAAATCTTGCTTTTAATTCCACGACAGCCGTTACCTGTTTGCCGTTTTCAGCTGCTTCAATAAGCGATTGAATTATAGGCGAATCTCCGCTTGTCCTGTATAAAGTAAGCTTAATTGCATAAACATTCGGATCCTCTGCAGACTGCGCTATGAATTCGCTTACCGATGAGAATGAATAAAAAGGATGATGAAGAAACACGTCATGTTCGGAAATGGTCTTAAAAAAATTATCCTCTTCCCTGAAATATGATGAGATCCTTGGTGTGAATCCTTCATACTTTAATTCTCTTTTTTCAATTTTACTTAATGCCATAAGATCACCGAGATTCAACATCCCATCAACTTTATATATCTCATTATTTTCTGCTTTAAGAATATTCTTTAAAAAGTTCAGCAGTTTATCCGGCATATGCATGTCCACCTCAAGACGCACAAGGATTCCCAGGCGTCTTTTCTTTACTTCTTCCTCGATCAATGTCAAAAGATCAGCAGCCTCTTCTTCTTCAAGTTCGAGATCTGCGTTACGTGTAATCCTGAAAGCAAAACAGTCAATGGCTTTCATTCCAATAAAAAGCTTTTCCGCATTGGCTTTGATGATTTCTTCGAGCAGAATGAAACTATTTTCATCATCATTTTCAAGCGAATAGAATCTTGAAATATTATTAGGGATCTGAATAACGCAGACTTTTTCCCGGGCATCTTTTATATCGGGATCTTCAAGTATGATTGCAAGTGCAAGACTTCTGTTGATTAAATTCGGGAATGGATGAACGTTGTCAATTGCAAGCGGTGTAAGTACAGGAAATATCTCGTCTTCAAAATAATTATCAACTTTTGCTCTTTCTTCTTCTTCCAGTTCATTATATTTAAAAAACATTATACCATTATTTGCCAGTTCGGGAATGATCTCTTCATTGAAAATTTTATGCTGCTCGTCTATAAGAGGAGTTAGTGTCTCGTAAATTTTATCTCTTTGCTGCTGTGCTGACATTCCGTCAGTTGTAAGTTCGTTTACATTGCTTTTTACCTGACGCTTCAAACCTGCAACCCTGATCATAAAAAATTCATCAAGATTATTACTGAATATAGAAAGAAATTTTACTCTTTCAAGAAGCGGTTGCGTAGTGTCTTTTGCCTCTTCAAGCACTCTTTTATTAAACTCTATCCAGCTTAACTCACGGTTTAGAAAATATTCTGATTTTGGTTTGGTCATAATTATAATTGGGACAATTTACTCTTTATTAGATTTAGTTTCTATGAAAAACTAATGCCATTAAGTATGTATTAATCTGAACAAGACAGAATACTGTTTTAAATGTCAACCCGATCTTTCTATCTGCATATTTTCCGGTACCTAATTCCTGAATTTTCACTGACTTAAATAACTGACTTGAAACAAATCACAAACTTATGAATTTTATCGCAACCCCAAGTTCATTAATTTTTAACTAAACAAGGAATTTATGGGGATTCATAAAAAATTATTTACAGTAACACTTCTTCTTGTAATATCTTTCTTTTCATATTCTTTCACATCTTTAAATTCTGAAGAGAATTATTCATTTCAAAATATCTCAGATCTTGATCCGGAAACAGCTAACTGGCTTGAAAGAGTTGATTCTGCAGGAGGATCGGTACCGGATAGTATAATCGAAGCGGTTGATGATTATATAAAAGAAATCAAAGGTTTAAAATACCAGACAGTAAGTATCAGAAATAAGATCATCCGTGAGAACTGGTTCTGCGGGGATTTTAATTCTGCATTCGTTCCGTTTTTCAGAAATGCTGATGAATCATCCGCAATTATCGGAGCTTATAAAGATATCAATAATAACTATATCCCGCAGGATTATTACCAAACCGGGGAATTAAGCGGTCTGAAAGGTAACGGATCCGACAGATATATCGGAACCGGTCTGACCCCTTCTGCAGTAAATGAATTTCAGAAAAATGATGTGCATTTTATGATTTACAGCATGTCAGATTCCTCCGATGCAGGAAGAATGGGTGCCAGAGGACAATTCGGAAACGGTCTCTATTTTTATCCGAAGTATCTAAACGGAAATTCATATTTCAATATAAACGGTACAGTAGAATCTTCCGCAACTTTGCCATCGCCCGATGGATATATTATGTTTCAGCGAACTTCATCATCGTCTTTAAATTCCTATTATAATAATTTTCTCATCAATACTGTTCAGAATAATTCTATAGATAAACCGGACGCTCCTCTTTTGATCGGTGCATTTAATAACAACGGTACTGTCTCGGGTTATATGAAAATGAGACTGGGCGGATATTCAATTGGCGCAAGTCTGAGTGCTTCACAGCAGGTTATTCATTACAATGCGGTAAAAAGACTAATGGGAAGACTGGGCAGAACAGATCAGGTTTCTGTTACTGCTGATTTCAAATCAAAACTGTTTACTTTTACGGGTAAAAATTTAATTGCTAACTTTAAAACCTATGAGGGCGGTTTTCTTCAGTTTGAATTACAGGATCAGGACGGTAATCCCATTCCGGATTTTACAATTGATGATTGTCCTCAGATCACAGGTGATGAATTTACAAAAGAAATCAGCTGGCAGCAGGGAAGTAATGTTGCAGAACTCATAAATACACCGGTATATCTCAGGATCAGGATGCAAAATGCTGATCTGTATTCAATTCAGTTTAAAAAGCAAATGGGAATTACCGACAGTTCGGTTGCAGGTTTCAAAGCAGGTACCTATAAACAATTTTTCGCCGATACATTACTCTTCAGTAACAACATTCCCGCATTAAGAAAAATGCATTCGCCGGTAAAGGAACCACAGCCTGTCTTATCTCCCGAAATGCCGTGGGAAGGAAATCTGCTTATCACGACATACAGCAACGTTGCGTATTCAAAAAGCGTTTTTACGGGTGAGATGGTTTATAAAATGTGGCTTCGCGCTTCCGCTACCATAGGCAAACTTCCGGTTTATTATGAATCCGTTGACGGGATTAACTGGACAAGACCTGTTCTCGAATCATATAAATTCGAAGGCAGCATGGAAAATAATATTATTACCGATAATCCTACTTATCCCGGAGGTTTATACACGGTTGTTGAAGATTCTGCTATGAGTGTTAATGATTCCACAAGAAGATATAAATCAGTCTATAATACTCATACAACTAGAGCTAACAGTAAACTGAATGTTTCATTCTCTGCAGATGGGCTTGTATGGATACCTTACAGCGGTAATCCTGTCAGACATATCGGTGAAGATCTTTCAAGCTCAGGATGGAATCCGGTGCTTGGAAAATATCTCGGTTACTTCAGAGACTCACTCGGTATCAGAAATATCGGAAGATATGTCAGTGATGACTGGATCAACTGGACTTACACCGGTACAATTCTTAAACCGGATGTTTACGATCCTAAAACTACGGGTTATTATAATTTTGAAGTTCTCTTCAAAGACAGCGTCTACTGGGGATTCCTTGGTCACTTTCAGATGAATCAGTTTGGAGATGAAAGTCCGCCAAATCCATCCCGAACAGACAATACTGTTTTCATAGAATTACTTTTTTCAAGGGATGGTATAAATTTCGTCAGGTGTGGTAACAGACAGCCATTTATAAATTACGGTGAAGAAGGTAGCTGGGATGACCAGATGGTCTATACTGTCGGAGTTCCTGTTGTAAGAGATGATGAGTTTTATATTTACTACAACGGATTCAATTTCAAACACATGTCACCTGCTCCTCCTCCCATAGGCGGCGGTCCGAATAAAAGCAGTATTGGCTTAGCTAAAATTGGAATTGACAGGTTTGTATCGCTTACGGCGTTTTAGAGTGTGTAGTCCGCCGCGGCGGAGTGTAGAGAGAGTGTATAGAGTGCGGAGTGTATAGAGTGTATAGAGTGTATAGAGTGTATAGAGTGTATAGAGTGTTTAGAGATTAGTGAGTAGTTTAAATTAAATATGAAATAGTTTTTACTCAATACTCAATACTCAATACTTAATCTAATACCTAATACCTAATACTTAATACTTAATACCAACCATAATCTTCTCCTCATAAAATTCACTCACCTTAGTCCTTATATCAATTTCTTTTGTAAGCTTAATAATATCATCGCATAAAACTTTTGCTTCTTCAAAATTCAGTTTCCGGATATTTCTTTTTATTTCCGAAAAGACAGATGGTGAGACACTGAGTTCATCAATACCAAGTCCGATTAGGACAGCCGTTGCAAGAGGGTCTGAAGCCATTTCTCCGCATACGCTTATTTTAATATTATTCTTGTGTGCTGATTCAGCAATGCTTTTAATTGCTCTTATTACAGCCGGATGAAATTCCTGATAAAGACCGGAGATATATTCATTTCCTCTGTCCACTGCAAGTATATACTGTATCAGATCATTTGTACCGATACTGAAAAAATCAACTTCCTTTGCAAGTTCGTCTGCTATAAAATAAGCTGATGGCACTTCGATCATGATCCCGACTTCAATATTTTTATCATAATGGATATTTTGTTTATCAAGATCTTCCATAACTTCTTTCAGGATCTCTTTCGCTTTAATGACTTCGATCAGGGATGAGATCATAGGTAAAAGTATCCTGACATTTTTTTTAGAAGAAGCTATAAGCAAAGCGCTTAACTGTTCTTTGAAGATGTCTACCCTGTCGAGACAGATTCTTATTCCTCGCCAGCCGAGAAAAGGGTTATCTTCTTTTTCGGATCTTGGTGTAAGTTTGTCGCCACCGATATCGTAAGTTCTGATAGTCACTTTATTCGGATAGGTCATATCAGCTATATGTGAATACTCTTCAATCTGTCTTTCTTCAGAAGGAAATTCACCCGCTTCGAGAAACAGATGTTCGGTTCTGTAAAGTCCGATTCCGCAATGACCTGTATTTACAATGAAATCGATCTCTTCATCAAATTCGATGTTTGCCGTAAGTTCAACAGCTTTTTTATCTGCAGTCTCGCTCGGCAGATCTATGACCTCGTTTAATTCTTTCTCATATATCTTTAATTCAGCAAATTTGATTTTGTAATCGGAAAGAGTATTTTCTGAAGGGTTGGTAATGATCAGTCCATTGAATCCGTCAATGATGATCAGCTCACCCGAAACTATGCTTTTTGAAATATCTTTCATCCCTACTACTGCCGGGACTCTGAGAGCTCTTGATACTATGGCTGCATGGGAAGTGGTTCCGCCTTTGTCTGTTGCATATCCCTGAACCTTTCTTTTGCTGAAAAGGATCGTGTCGGCAGGAGTGAGTTCGTGACTGATTACTATTGAATATTCTTCTACTTTGGAGACTATCTTTTCCTTTTTCATATTTCTCATCACACGGTTTCTTACATCGTTGATATCATTCACTCTTTCTTTCAGATATTCATCTTGAACGGAAAGAAGAACTTCCCCTAACTTTTTCATCTCCTGATCAAAAATAAAACTCGAAGTTCTCTTTTCGTTTTGCACGCGGTTTTCTATAGAAGCGATAAAAAATCTGTCGTTTAGAATTTCTATCTGCGCGTCGAATATAAGAGTATTCTTTTTCCCGATCTTTTCCTGTGAATATTCCCTGATCTTTATAAGTTCTTTTTTGGATAGTTCGAGGGCTTTTTTAAATTCATCGAGATCCTTTTCAATCTCACCGGATTTAAGATATTCTGTATCCACCTCGAAGGTGCTTCTTGTGTAGAGGTAAGCTTTTCCAATTGAGATCCCGGGAGAAGCGGGTATTCCTTTATGGATTATTTCGTCTGCCAAGTAATCTGCATTTTGTTTTGCTTAAAATAATCTTTTGTATAATAAAATGTAAGGTATCTGTTTTGAAAAAAGTATTGTGTACGGAATCCTGAATATTGTGTCCTGAGCTGGGGAAGGAAAGAAGGTTTAATTTATATATTTTTCGGCAACAGAGTCTGGCATTAATCTCGTAAGCGGATTCTATTGTTTCAGAATCGAAGCTGGAAGTTTTTTTAAGGTTAGGAAGTTGATCCTCTTAAAATAAAATTACACTAAACTATTATACCGTTGCCATATAAGTAAGTGCATTTTCTAGAATGTTGTATACAAAGATAATCACCCGATCTCCTACTTTTATGTTGTAATTAAAGATTGGTATTGGTAAATTGAATCTCTTAAAAAAACAGTACAGCGTTTTTTGTTCCGCGAAAGCGGAATTGTTCTACCAAAATAAGAAAGTAGCAACAAGCTTTTAATATATTGCTGGTGTTATAAACCTTTTCAGGTGTGTCGCCGCAAATAAATCCGGACTAAACTCCCGATTGAAAAGATTTAAGAGCCAAAAATTTGCAAGCGTACAATTTAACAATCACAAAAAAGGAACACAGCAATGGAAAAAGGAACTGTAAAATGGTTCAACGTTACTAAAGGTTATGGTTTCATAACCAGAAGCAACGGTCAGGATGTATTCGTACATTTTAAAGCAATCAACGCCGAAGGTTATAAAAAACTTGACGAAGGCGATCAGGTAGAGTTTGAAGTCGAAGACGGAGCAAAAGGTCCGCAGGCAGCAAACGTTACTAAGATTGACTAATCTGACTAAAAATTAGCTAACTAAAGTTTAGTTTAATAAAAAAGCCCGTGAATTTAATTCACGGGCTTTTGTTTTATACTCTCCATCTCTTCGCCTCAATATTTCCAATCAGCAGAGACGAAAAAAAAATTTATTAAAGAAATTTGTACTCTAAAAAATATTTAATATCTTCAGTCACGTACGGTAACCAAAAAACTTTTTTTATAAATTTTTTACCTAATACCCAATACCCAATACCCAATACTCAATACTCAATACCCAATACCCAATACTATTTTAACTCCCAAGCTTCTTCAGCATCTCCTCCGCATTCTTATTCGCCGGATTCAATTCAAGTGACTTCCTGTAATTCTCGATCGCTTCTTTTGTATCGCCATTGATCATATATGCTTCACCCAGACTGTCATATACATTGGATGATTCCGGATATGACTGAAGATTCAGTTTGAGGATCTCAATTGCCTCTTTGTTCTTACCGATATTCAGCAATTGATATCCGAGAGCATTCAACTGATTTTCCTTGAAGTTATACTGATCAGGACTGTTTGTTTTTAATTCATTGTATTTATTTATTGCACCGTCTATGTCATTAGCCATTATTAATTCCATAAGAATTCCCATGATAGATTCCTTGGTTTCTGTAACGCTTATCAGTTCGGTGTCAAAGATCAGCACGGCATTCGGCGGGATCACATTACCGGCGCCTTTGTCGCCGTATGCAAGATCCGGTGGAATTATAAGTCTGTATTTATCGCCGACACTCATCAACGCTATGCCTTCATCCCAGCCTCTTATCACCTGCTGCTGTCCGAGAACAAACTCTATAGGCTCATTTCTTTCTACGGAAGAATCAAAGACTTTACCATCAATAAGATAACCTGTATAATGTACCTGCACGGTCTTGTCTTTCATAGCCTGCTCTCCCGATCCTTTTTCAAGAATAATATATTTGAGTCCGCTGCCGGTTGTTATAGTATCCTCCTGCGCATTTGCATTAAATGCTGTACTGCACAACAGGATGATTACACAGAAAATTATTTTTTTCATTTTGGTTTTATATTTAATTTAGTTGTTTAATAAAATTTTTTTTAATCAGAACTCAACAAATTATTTATCTCTTCAAGACCGTCTTCGATCTCTTCACGGCTGAAGTTTCCTTTGACAAGTTCATCATCTGTTTTCAGACTAAGGTTTCTGTAGAATTGTTTACCGGTATTGTGAATGTTATTAAATTCTGATTCCACAAGTTCAAACAAAATATCTTCAGCCTTCGAATATTTTCCCGAATATTCATAATACTCAAATATTTTCAGTTTAAGCTGATCCGGAAATTCAAGCGGAGAAAGATTCTTGATCATAAAGTCCACTCTTTCATAATAATCCCCGGGCACCGGAAGCTCTTTTGTCAGGATGGCTTCAAGATAAAGCCAGAGGGATTTCATATAAAGATTTATACTGTCCTGAGCTTTTCCTTTATCCGATAAAAGATCGCCATATTGTCTCAACAATTCGGCTGAGATCAGACATCTTCCGGTAAAAATATCAGAGGTCTTCATAAGACTGATAATATCTTCGGCATTCAATATTTTTATCAGATTAAGATCAAGACCTGCGAGAGTCTTGGCGGCGCTTACGAGTTCTTCTTCCGCTCCCTCATAATTCTTTACTTCTTTTTTCAGCAATACTCTGGCTATGACAGTTGAAAGTGTCTCTATCAGTTTCATCAGGTAATCTCTTTGCAGCATGATATTTTATAAAAGTTAAAAGTTGAAAGTTAAAAGTTAAAAGTTAAAAGTTGAAAGTTAAAAGTTGAAAGTTGATCTGCCTTGGCGGATTGAAAGTTAAAAAAATTTTTACCGTGCTTTAGTTATTATTGATCAGATAATTAACCGCCTTTTCAATATTCAGTTTTCCGTAACCCCAGTCTGAATTCGGAACATCTCCTGTGAATGAATCTTTAGTCGCTGTCTTCAAAAGAATTTCCTTGATCTGCGAATGAGTAAGACTCGGATCATACTGAAGCATCAAAGCAGCAGCGCCTGTTACGTGCGGAGCCGCAGCGCTTGTTCCGCTGAATATAACGTAACTGTTTCCGAGACCGGTGGAAAATGTTGAATGTCCGGGAGCAGTTATATCAATTCCGCGTCTTCCTGTTACAAGATACCCTCTGGGACTGTATGATGCAAGTTCACCTACTTTTTCATTCCATCCGTAATTTACCGCATAAGCTCCGACTGAAATGATACTGTCTGCTGTACACGGGAAAGTAATTGTTGATTCATCGGTTATATATTCAGTTGATGTCCAGTGAGTTGATCCGATCCATGACTGTGACACATCTACAACAAATCCGTCTATGACAACATCATTATCTGTTTTAATTTTAATTTTCCATTCTCCGTTTACGGCTCCGGAATCTGATTTAGAAAAACCTAATATCATTTTTGCAGTTTCTTTTGAAGTAACTTCTTTTGAATAAAAAATATTGTAATCACCTGTTTTTAAAAACTCACTGCCCGAATTAAACGGTACAGTTGTTTTTTTATCAGGGGTCTCAATTTCAAAGGTTATATCTGACTGTGAATTTTTCCAGAGAAAAGATACGAATACCCCGTTATTCTTTTTCCCTTCTACAGTTGACGGAGCTTTGATGGAATAAGTATTTTCTTCACCGGAGGATAAGGTATCTTTTATGTGCATCTTATTCCCTGCAAGATTTCCGGCACCGCCAATAATGGTCATCCCTTCACGCGCATATTCGCTCACGAGCATTTCCTCTTCGGTTGACCCGTCAAGAGATTCCCATCCCCATTCTCCGTCTTCAAATAAAAGTATATCAGCATTTTCATCTTTGATAAATCTTACAAGATCAGGAAAGTGTTTTGCAAATCTCGGAGTGTAATCATATTCAACAATTGCAACAACTATCTCTGCATCCGGAGCTATTCCGTGTATCTTCTGGTAACCGGGAGTTCCTCCAAGCAGCATTCCCGCTACCGAAGTTCCGTGTCCGAAGACAGAATCTCTTTCAGCATATTCAATCAGATCGATTCCCCGTCTCCTGATGGTTCCGTCCTTTTCCCTGATGGCTTTTACTTTGGAGGTTTTCAAAGCAATAACTTTCTCATCTTTGTCGAGTAAGTTATTTTTGTTCTTATCTTCTGAAATGAAAATCTGTTCACCGTAAGTAGGATCATTTTCGGTGAATCCGTTTTCAGTACCGTAATCTCTGACTCCGTTCCCATTTAAATCAAGAAACAGAAAATCCATATCAGAGTTGTATTCTTTTGGATCCATTCTGAGCAGGGTATATGTTCCGTTACTCATTTCAATATAACCCAGTATTTCATTCTTATCCGCTTTGCCGTTATTGTTGAGATCGACAGCATCTTTACCCGGAGTAAAGACTCCGTTATTATCGACATCAATTATACTGAATTCTCCGCCGTCCGGATAAAAAAACATCGGGTTAAAAATATCTATTCCGGAATCTACATCACCGATAGTTACGCCTTTTCCAGTCAAAGGATTTCCGTCTTTACCGGTAAAGCTTTCTTTGAGCTGTGTAGTAAATTCCATGTTCCGGATTTGCGATAAGATCATTCCGGGGAGAAATAAAAAGATCAGAACGAGTTTGATTATATTTTTGAACATTAAAAATTATTTATATTAATATT